>CALXZZ010000040.1 GCA_944393365.1 uncultured Clostridia bacterium | reverse complement strand
GTTTTTATGGCTATTCAAAATGCAATTGATGAAATTTTATATCATGAAGAAGATATTATTAAATTAAATAACAAAATTGCAAATATAGATGATAGAAATAAAAAAGTTGATGGTATGTTAAAGAAAATTGATGAACTAAAAAGTGAAATTTCTCTTATTTTCTTTAGGACTCAAAACTTGATTATTTCAAGTTATTTTGATAATAGTTTTAATAAAATTACTAATCTTGAAGAAGTTGAAAATTATAGGAGAAAACTATATACATTTAAAGATTATTTAGGCTCAGCTGAAGGTTATACATTTTTTAATGATTACTATGTTTCAAAAATGGAAGAACTTGAAGCAAAATATAATGCTCTTGAAAATGGCGAAACATTACAAATTGAAACTGCTATTAAAGTTATTTCTAAAAGAGAGAATATGTTTAGACGTTTTATAGCTGCTATTAAAAAATTGTTATTTGGAGAAATTGGAGTTCAAGAACACAATTCAAATGATTAATAATCTTAAAGAAAGAAGAATATAAAAAAATACAACTAAAATGTAATTATGCCTTTTAGTTGTATTTTTCTTTCTATTTTTGATCTTTTAAAAATTCCACTATTCTATTTGCCGTTTCTCTTCCAGATTGAGCTGCCCAAGCAACTGTTCCTTTTATTCCTGCTAAATCTCCACCAGAAAAAACTTTAGAATTTGAAGTTTGGTAATTTTCATTTATTAATATATTTCCCCATTTATTTAGTTCTAAACCTAAGTTAGAAACAAATCCTTCTGGTTTTGAACCTAAAGCCATAACAACATAGTCAATATCTTCAATATAATTACTATTTTCAATATTTACTGGAACCAATCTAGTCTCTCCTTCTTTTTGTACTAACTCTGTTTTAATTAATTCTACTTTTTCTACTTTTTGATCACCAATAATTTTAACTACATTATTTTGGAATAAAAACTCAATACCTTCATTAATTGCATCTTCTACTTCTTTATCTTCAGCTGGCATTTGTTCTCTTGCTCTTCTATATATTACTTTTACTTCTTTTGCTCCCATTTTATTTATTGTTCTTGCACAGTCCATTGCAACATTTCCGCCACCTACAACTGCAACTTTTTTATCTTTATAATCTGGATGTAAATTATATTCTAATAATTCATTACCACCATATACACCTTCTAAATCTTCTCCTTCAATTCCCATTTTAGAAGAAACATTTGCACCAATACTTAGGAAAATAGCATCAAATTCTTTTTCTAAATCTTCTAATTTTAGATTTTTTCCTAATTCTTGATTATATTTTTCTTCAATTCCTAATTCTAAGATATTATCTACAGTTTGTTTTACTATCTCCTTTGGAAGTCTAAATTCAGGAATTCCATGTACTAATAATCCACCTAAATAATTATATTTTTCGAATATTGTTACTTTAATTCCAGATTTAGCTAAAAATGCACTACAAGTTAAACCTGCTGGTCCTCCACCAATTACTGCAACTTTTTTATTAGATAATTTTTCATTTTTTTCTTTATTTTCAGCTATTTCATTTTTATAACACTCTAATAAACTATGTCCTTGCTTAGTTATTGCTTCATCAAATGTAAATGCTTCTAAATCACCAATTGCAACTGGCTCACTTTTTATTCCTCTAACACATGAACCTTGACATTGTTTTTTGTGTGGACAAATTCTTCCACATACTCCTTGTAATACTGTTGTTTCTGACAATATTTTATATGCTTCAAAATATTTTTCTTCTTTTACTTGTTTTATAAATTCTGGTATATTATTACCTAATGGGCATCCTTTTAATGAACATGGTTTTACTTTACAATTTAAACAATAATTTGCTTTTTCCTTTGCTTCATTTATTGATAGCATTTTTTTCATTCCTCTCTTAATTAATATATGGTTTGAAAATAATTAATTTTCTTTAATCAATCATTCTATTTATACTAATTTTATTAATCCTTGTCAATCAACTGACTCTTAAGTCAAATTCTACCTTTCTTCTTTTTGTGATTGAATCTCAACATATGAGCCATCTTTGTCTTTTCTGTATGTTCTATTTGTATCTAAATTAATATATTCTTTTTCCAAAACATATTTAACTTTCTGTTTCTTTCCTTTTCCAATAACCCTCGGTGTTTTTAATCTTTGTGGGAATGTTTCTATTTTAATATCTGCTAAGTATTTTAAATGTTCTAAATACATTGATTTTTGAACATCATTCTTACCATCTGTTTTCATACTTCTTATTTGCTCTTTTTCTGCTGGTGTCATAGGTATTAATGCTGGTGTCTTAACTGATTCTCCATCTTTTCTAAAGTCATCATTTCCTTTGTATACTGGAATAATATTTTCCATATCATTAGCTAATAAATACTCTTTTATATATTTTTTTGGAATATGTATTCTTAATGGCATATTTAGATTTGGTATATCAAAACCTAAAATAATAAAATTACCTACTGAGCTCGTATCCTCTTCAATATATCCCCAATTTTGTATAGCATCTCTTGTCAAACACGATTCTACTAATGCTAATACATTTGAATTTTTATGTGTATACAAGTTATATACAAAATTTTTTCCAGTTATATATTTATTTACTATGTCATCTCCCAATATATTAGTTGTCATTGGTGTCCTTGAATTAAAATAATCGCTATATTCTTGTTGATATTCTGCTACAATTGATGGTAAGTATTTTTTCAAATCAACCTTTTTGACTGTTTCATTAATATTATCGTTCTCTAAATCTTTATATACATCATCTACACACATTTGACTAATTTCACTAAGAAGTGCAGTTTTTAATAATTCTGCCTCTATATCTTTATCTGGCAAGTTCTTAAATGGAAATTTATTATATCTTTTTTTATCTTTTAAAATCTTTTCAATAAAACTCATATCCTTTAATATAAATGATGCATTATTTATTTCATCCATTTCTTTTGTTAATCTGTTACTCCAAAAAATGTTCATGGCCATTAGAGTTTGTATAGGTATGTTTTGTAGATACTCTCTATTAAAATAATCATCTATATTTATTTTTTCATCTATATTTAACTCTCTTAATCTATTATTTTCTCTATCTTCATAATCATGTATTAATCCAAAACCTCTTAATATATTTCCAATTTCAATTAATGTATTAATATATTGTTTTCTAATTTCTTCTAAAAAAACTCGTCTAAATTCTGGAAATAGGTCTTCGAAATTTTGATCTTCTTTTCCTACTAACTTCACCTCTTGTTTTAGCATTTCTAATTCTTCTTTGGAAAGCAATTCTTCTGCTTTTTTTCTCATATTTTTACTATTTTTATAATTTTTAGCTATCCTATAATCATCTTGTGGGATTTGTTCTAATTTAGTCCTATATAAATATAGTATTTGTCTTACGATAAATTCTTCATTTCTTTTGAAATTATTATCTATTTTTTTCTTTTCTAATTTATCTGTTGGCATGTCTTTTACTTTATTATATATTTCTTTCCTTCTGTTTCTGTCATATGCTAGTTCTTGATACACATTTAGTAAATGTGTATCTGCCTCAGTAGGAAAACTGTATGTTACTTGATTTAAATATTTTCTTAAAATGTTTTGTATTGCAGTTTCAGCTATATATGCTATTCTTGATACCTTTTCCTCTTCTGATATTCCTTTTATTTTATCCATATCTCTATAAACTATTGGAGCTATTACTCTAAATAAAAAGTCAATCATTCTTTTAGTACTTTTTATCTTTCCTTTTGATATTTTACTTTTTTCTTGTTGTAACATATTTTCAAATGCTTTAATTTTTATCACTCTTTCTATTTTAATTTTTGTACTCATTCATAACTAATTTTAAATCTTTTATAAAATCAATTTTCTTAGTCTCATCTCTTAAAAGTGCAGCTGGATGCCAAGTTGGCATATACCTAATTCCTTTTTTCTCAATCCATTTTCCTCTAGATTGTGTTATGCCATACTCATGTCCTAATATATTTTTTAATGCTACACTTCCGCAATAAAACAATTATTTTAGGTTTAACTAAAATAACTTGGTTTCTTAAATAATTCATACATGCGTCTGCTTCATCTTGTTCTGGATTTCTATTTGAAGGAGGCCTGCATTTTACTATATTTGCAATATACACTTCGTCACGCTTTAATCCGACCATTTGAAATGCTAGATTCATAAGTTGTCCAGCACGACCCACAAAAGGTTCTCCTAACCTATCCTCGTCTGCTCCCGGACCTTCTCCTATAAACATTAAATCCGCATTTTTATTTCCAGTTCCAAAAACTATGTTATGCCTTCCTTTATATAATTTACACTTATTACAATTTGTTATTGAATTTTCTAGTTCTTCCCATGTTTCAAACATTTTGTCCATTTGGGGACGTTTCCGTTTGGACATTTTTGTCCATTTTGGGACACATCTTCCCAATCCTCCTTTTCTCTACCTTAATTTACACATTTTTCAATTAATTCAATTTTCCTTTCGTTTTTTGTGTCTATTTTTGCCTTTGTACCAATTGGAATTACAGTTTTTGTTTCTGTATGTCCAAAATTATTTGACTTAATTATTGGAAAGCCGTACTCACCTTCTAAAACATCTAATATTACTTTTTCTAACGATATTCCGCTTTCATGTTCATAATTTCCAATCCACAATCCTTTTATTTTATCAAATATGCCATTTTGTTTCATATAATATAGAAAATTGCTTGCAAGTGATGGCATAGTTTCAATTCCCAATTCTTCTAAAAATAATATTTTATCTGTAAAATCAATTGAATATTTTCCTGAAACCAATCCTCTTGTCAAACTTAAATTTCCACCTATTAACTGTCCTTCTGCAACTCCTTCGTTCAATGTTTCGTATTTTTCTCCCTCTAATCCTAATTCTAAACTTCCATCTACAAATCTTTTCATTACTTCATTATAACTATAATTTGTTTCATCTGTTGCAATTGTTTTAAAGTTTGTTCCGCTAAAAGTTACAAGCCCAGTTTTTGCTGTTATTATATTTGTTAATGAAGTTATATCACTATATCCACAAATTATTTTAGGATTGTTCTTTATTACTTCATAATCTAAATATTCAAAAGTTGAATTTGAGTTTTGTCCACCTTTTGCACACCATATCATCTTTACATCTTTATCTCTAAACATCTCGTTTATATCTTCTGCCTTTTCTCTTGAAGTAGCACTATATCCATTAGTATTAGAAAAAAGATTTTTTGAATATTTTACTTTAAATCCTGCATTTTCTATAATTTTTCTAGCTTGTTCTAAGTCTTCGATATTTTCGTCTATTATTGGATTTGATGGTGCTACTACACCTATTACATCTCCTTTTTTTAATTTTTGTGGGATTAACATTTTTGTTTCTCCTTTCCTTTATCTCGATTATATATTTTTTAAGTAATCATTTATTTGATTGATGTCTATATTATCATATAAACTTAATAATCCCTTCTTTATCACTTCAACATATTGAATACTTGGATCTTGCAATAAATCATTTAATTTGTGTTGAGCCGTAAAAGTAAAAACAGGTAAACCTTCAATATAATCAACTAATAATATTGCATCATACAATTTACATTTTTGCTCTTGTTCTAATATTCCTCTAAATTGACTCATCTTTAGTTTGTATAGTTTCCCATAACTTTTACCCTTATGTTCATAGTCCAAAAAGGCAAATCCTCCTCCTCCCCATCTTTTGCTATTCCCAGCAAAATAAATAGGACAGTCAAATATATATTTCCTTTCTTCTATTGGTTCTGACTTATCATTACAACCATTTATTGAACTATATTTTCCTTTTTCGTCACCATTTATATAATACATAAATCTCTCATAATTTATATTAGAACCATAACAAGCATACCATACATAATCTTCTTTATTATATTTATCTATATATTGTTTATCAATTAATCTCATATTTTAATCTCTCCAATAAATCATTTTATTTGATATCTTCTATTTCTACCAATATATCTAAGTTTTCATCTTAAGAATTTCCACCCAACTCATCATATTTTTTCTCAATACTAGAATATTCCTCTGGTTTCAAACCAACTCTGATTTCCATGTATTTTCCTACCAAAACATAAATAATTGTAAAAATAATTCCCAAAATAATCATACAATAAGCAGTTGTTGTCTTTGTTAATAAGAATGCTGCAAACAAACTAGTAATCATCCTAAAAATACTCTTAAATAAATTCTTAGCTGCAAATATTTTTGTATCTATTGATTGATTTGCAAAATTTCTTAAATATCTATCAATTATTGTATTAAATACACCAACGCAAAAACTATATAGTAAAAATGCTAGGATAACCATCAATAATAATATCATGTTTCCCTCTGCTTTTATTCCAAAGATACCCGAAAATATTGTGCTTACAGAAACTAATATTGAAATAATATATAATGATTTATTCCTATACTTATTATGAAATTGATTTTGTTTCTTTGATGCATATGCACTGATAAATGCTCCTATTGCAGCAACAATTCCTATAACTATTGAAGATAATCTTAATTCTTCTTGCAAACTTACATGGTATGTTGATAATAACCATATCAAAGCATCAACTAATGAAGCACATAAAATCAATGCTTTTAACCTTTCAGATTTTAGTATATAGAAAAAACCATCTTTTACATCTTTTATTTGTGCTATATACAATAATTTACTATTACTCTTCTTCTTTTTTCTTACAGGCTCAATAAATCCCATTGATAATATTGTGACAATGATTAAAACAATTAATGAACAAATAACTGGTATATATCCATTTATTGCAAATAAAAATCCTGCAACTATTTTTGAAATTGAGTTTATTAAATAATATCCTGATGTTCCTTTTGCGTTTATCTTAGAATAGATTTGACTTTTATATCTTGAAGGTGGTATTGATTCATTTAGTAAACTAGGTTCTGCAACATTTTTTATAGAAAATGCTATTGCATCAAAAAATTCGGCAACAATCAAGTCAAATAAGTTTCTGCTAAGCATTATAATTACCATATAAACACAATTCAGAACATTTGCTAGTATTATACTATTTTTTCTTCCCAGAAATTCTACAATTATATTTGCTGGAATTTGTACTATTATACTAAAAAACGCATAAAACGTACTTTTTAGCACAACATCTGATGCACTAATACCTTTGACTTGTGTTAAAAATAGGAAGTCTATTGTATAGAAAAATAGAAAATCCCATCCCAACTGCTTATATATTGGAAATATCCACATATTTGTTTTTCTCATTATTCGTTTTTCTTCTTTACTCGACTTCATAAACAGTTAATCATCCTTTCATACTCTTAAGTATTTTTTTTAAATATTTCTTCAGTAGTTAGAAATCAAATTAAAATAATTTTGCAGTACCGCGTAGCGAACAAACGAGCCTTTTAAGGCGAGTGCGATTGAAGCAACCTTCTTAATTATAAAAAGAAAAATTTATTTTTCTTTTTAAATCTATGGTTGCGACAACAAGGTACAAAAAATATTTTAATTTGATTTCTAGCTAAACTTTTCTATAAAAGCTGCATTCAAACCATACCCCTGCTTCTCAACTCTAAATGAATGTATTAAATCTGAGTGACACACACTACATATTCCACTATCCACAATATTATCTTGCTTCAAACCAGCTTTTTGTAAAATTATTTTATTTATCAAAACTGTATCTATATTCCATTTTTCATTTGGAATTTTCTCCTGTATTATATCACATAATTGGTCATTTTTTAAGTCTTTATATTCATTTTCAAACATTTCTTTTACATCTCTATCTACTTCAAAATGACATTTTCTAATACTTGGGCAAATGCAACAAATTATATCTTCTGGATTACAACCAAATTCATTTTTCATTTTTTCAACCGTTTTTACTGAAATTCTTTGAATTGTTCCTTTCCAACCAGAATGTGTATTTGCTATTACTTCTTTTACTGGGTCATAAAATAAGAGTAATATGCAATCTGCATTAGTAGTTTCCAATATAATATCTTTCTTGTTTGTAATTAATCCATCTGTTTTAAAATAATCACTTGTTTCAAATTCTGGTCTATCATTATACTTCTTATTTTTTACAACTTTTATTTCATCAGTATGGTCCTGTGCAGGCTTAATAATTTTTGTATAATCGTCATTTAATTCTTTAAAAAATTTCTTATATGTATTAATATTTCTTTCATATCTTTCTTTTGGCAATTCTTTTTTATCAGGAGTTAAAGTTCTAAAATCGTTGTTAATTCCTAATGTATAAGCATGTTTTATTTTATCTTTGTATTCTAATAATCTCCTGAATTGTAAATATTCAATTCCATTCTTTTTAACATGAATCACATTTTCATTTGACAAGTCCAACAGTCTACCTCCCTCTCTATATATATCAATTGAACGTTCTTATTGAGATAACAATTCATAATTTAAATTTATTTGCTAATTACCTAGAATATTATATTAAATAATTTTGCAGTACCGCGTAGCGACCAAACGAGCCTTATAAAGCGAGTGCGATTGAAGCAACCTTCTTACTATGAAAAGAAAAATGAAATTTTTCTTTTTAAATCATAGGTTGCGACAACAAGGTACAAAAAATATTTAATATAATATTCTAGCCTATATGTATCTATGTCGCATTGAGAAACGTCCCCATTGAGACATTTTGTGGAACATAGTTATAATTATTATCCTTATTTTGCGGATTAAAACCACAAATTGCTTTATATTCACAATACTCACAAGGAGTTTTACCTTTTTTATTATATGGTTTTATTTCTATATTTCCATTAAATATCTCTTTTGCAATCTGTTTTATAGTTATATTAATATAATCTTGTAAAACCTTGAATTCCTCTTTACTTACACCATTTGTCCACTTTTTATTTACTGAACCTGATTGCGTAATTGCTGCTGGTACTAGCTTTGAGCTTCCAGATGACAATGTATTATCATTCATCTTTATTATTTTTACATCTGCAACTATAAGTCCTTTCATCTTAAAGTTTTTCTGTATCATATTTTCAATTTCTTCTTCAGATATCTTTTTATCTGCTTTAATCATTTGCTCTAATAATGAAAAATAAAATATCCCTGCAGGCATAATATCTTCTTCTTTGCAAATTGCATCCATATATGTCAATAACTGAATTTGCAAACCTGCATACACTTCATTTAAATCTATATTTTTGCTTGAAGATTTATAATCTATAATTCTTAAATATTTTCCATCTTCTTCATCTGCTGTATCGATTCTGTCAATTTTTCCTGTAATTTCAACTCTTTTTCCATCTTCTAACTCTAAAATTATAGGTTTATACTTTCCATTTTTGCCAAATTCGACTTCTGTTCCTTCTATACTAAAATCACTATGTATTATTGTTTGAATTATATATTTCAATGCTTTTGACACAATTCTCTTCAATCTTCTTACCAGTACTTTATATTTCACTGTTGCTGTAAACATATAGTTTTTAGTATCTTCCAACTTTTCTTCTATTATTTGCGATACTAATTCGAATATTTTATCTTCTTCTAAATCTGCTAGATTTATATTTTCTTTTCTAGTTGTCTCGAAAAATTTATCAATTGTTTCATGCATAAATGAACCTGTATCAAATGTATGTATTTTTAGTTCTTCTTTTTCTTTTAGTTTTAAACCATATTGCAAATAATATGAGAATGGGCAACTTCTGTATTTCTCCAATCTTGATACACTTGTATTTAATGTATTTCCATATAATTTTTCGATATTTTCTTTCTGAAGTTTTTCTGGTTGATTTGTATAAAACAATGCTTGTAAATCTTTATTTAAAACTTCATTCCAATCATTTTTCTTTTTATAGTACTTATATATTAAATACCATATATCTTCTATCTTTTCCTTGTTTTTTAATCTTGCAATATTTTGTAATAGTTCTTCATATGTGACTTTTGCATTTGCTATTTCATATTTTTTCTCGATTACATCACTTTCTTCTTTCAAATTTGGATATATTCTTTTTAACTTATTTATGTATGTAGAAGGTCTTAATGATTTTCCTTCTTTATCTGTTGAACAATATGATATATATATGCTATTTTCTGCTGTTGTAAATGCTTTATAGATGTTAAAGTTTTCTTCATATAGATTTTCAACAGTTCCTTTTGCAATTTCTAACCCTTCACTTTTTAGATATTCTCTATCCTCATCATTAAAAAAGCCCTCATCTTTGTTCACACTTGGAAATTGTCCATCATTTACACCGATTAAAAATACTGTTTTTACTGTATGACTCCTTGAACGGTCAACGTCTGCAAATGTAACTTGGTCTTGCGTTCCCGGTATTTTTCCAAGCCCACTATTTTGCATACCTACTTTTAATATTTTACTGTATTGGTCTAATGTCATTTTGTCATCTGCAAATGTTAAAACAATTTCATCCAAAATTTCTAAAATTAATTTATAACTTTGGATATATTCTTCTGCTAATTCAATAAGTTCTTTTTCTTCTAACTCTTTTACCTTTTGCTCAATTTTCTCTTCAATATTTTGTTCTTTCAAAAATTCATATAAACATCTACATATATTTTTAGCTGTTTTATCTTCGTTAATTTGTTGTTTCAATTTTAAAAGAGGCTCTACTATTTGCTTTCTTAATTCCTCTAATCTTTCAATTTCTTGAACTTTATCCACATTTTGTTTATCATATGTGAATTCTTTTTTCCATTTATTTTGTTTTATTCCCCACTTAGTACAATAATTTTCTAATTTAAATATTTCGTCTTTTTCTATATCGAAAAATCCAGATTTTAAATAGAAAAACACACTTTCTGTTGTGAAATTTTTATTTAATATCTCAATAATTGATAAGATATATTGTGTAATTATGTTTTGATTTAAATCTCTTTTTTCATCAATAAATACAGGTATATTATATTTTAAAAATATACTTCTTACCAATGATGAATATTCTTCAATATTTTTTGTTATTATTGCAATGTCTTTATATCTTAGCCCTTCATCTCTTACTAATCTTGTGATTTGCCTTGCCACTTGTTCTATTTCACTATATGGATTTTGAGCTAAAAACATATTGATATTTTTGTTTTCTTTTTGATATTTTTGTATTTTTATATTTCCTATATTATCACTTAAATGTTGCAACTCTTCTGTTTTAAATCTATACTGTTTTTCTAAGTTCACTGGTTCTTCTAGTTTAAATCCATTTTCATCTATTAAATTTATGATTTTCTTCAAAGTTTGTTTATTAGAATAAAATATATCTGTATCAGAATTTGTATTCATTTCTAAGTTATCTATACACATTGTGATGTTTACTTGTTTTGCTTGCTCAATTAATTTTTTTATAACATCATATTCTTGTCCGAGTAAATCCTGCAAATTCATCTAAATATATTATGCTATCTTTAATAAAATTTGTTTGTTCAACATTTTGACTAAGAATTGTTAATAAATCAGTATCTTCTATGTATTTTCCTTGTATTTGCTCTTCAAATTTCTCATAAATTAATATCATGTCTGATAATTTTGCTTTCAAATAATTATCTTCTGTTTTTTCTTGTTCCTCTTTTAAATTTTCTATTGTAACTCCATGTTTTTTGAATTCTTTTATTGTATTCATACTTAATTCTATATTTTCATCTGATTTTCCCAAGAATTTTAAATCTTTTTTGTACTTATTTAATATTGAATATATAAGCATTGCTTTTCCACATTTTGAAATTTGAGTTTTATTTGCTCCACCTATTTCATTTATAACTCTATATGCTAACCTACTTAGTGTTACAACTTCAGCGTTTAATACTGCATCTCGATTTACCGCTTCCATTAGCTTCTTTTCAGCAGTAAATGAAAATTGCTCTGGTGTTATCATATATATTTTTTTCTCTTTGTCTATTAAGTTTGCTATCTCTTTAAAGCAAAATTCACTTTTTCCTGTTCCTGGTTTGCCATATATAATTCTTAAACTCAAGCTTCTCGCCTCCAATAAAATAAATATTGTTGTGCTAGTCCTGCTAAATCTCCAAATTTTTCTTGTGCTATCTTTTCGATTTGTTTTTTATTTACCTTTGTTTCATCTTCGTTATGGATATATAAATCATTCATAACTCTTCTAACCCAAACATCAATTGGGAAAACTTCAAATCTTTTTAAATCTGAAAATAGTAAAATGCAATCTGCTACCTTTGGTCCAACTCCTGATAGACTTAGTAATTGTTCTCTTACTTCCATAGTATTTGGATTATTATTCATAGATTCCAAATCTACTTTTTTATCCAATATCATATGTGTTGTTTCATATAATCTTATATCTCTAAACCCTAGCCCTAACTCTCTATATTCTTGAACTGTAACATCTTTTAAGGCTTTAGCAGTTGGAAAAGTGTAATATTTTGTATTATTCCACTCTATTTCTTTTCCATATTTTTTTGATAATCTTTCTATAATTCCTTTGATTCTTGGAATATTATTATTTGCTGAAATAATAAAAGAGATTATTGTTTCCCATAAATCTTGATTTAGTATCCTTATTCCCTGTCCATATTCTACGCTTTTCTTCATATTTTCATCTATTTGCATTAGCTGATTTTTAATTTTTTGATAATCTCTGTTTAAATCGAAATAGTTTTCTACTGTCTCTTTTATATTTTCTTTACAAATTCCTTTAAAAACAACGTCATTACCTACTTTGCTCACATTTAAAACATTCTCTCCGAATACTCCTGTGTAACTTCCATCTTGCTGTTCATTCCATCTAAAACATTGTCCACAATCAAATATATCTTTTAATTCAAATGAATCTATATTACTTATTTTATATTCTTGTTCTCTCATTTTTTGTTCTTCCTTTTACATTCTATTTTCATATACATTATACAATAAATTTACGCTTTTGAACACAGTTTTTAACAAATCTATCTCCAAATAGAAAAATGTCGCATAAGAAACGTCCCCATTGCGACATTATTCTTTTTTAAATCCCAATCCCACTACTTCTCTTGAATTTGTTATTATTATAAATGCGTGTTGGTCTATTTTTTTTGCAATTATTTTTATTCGATTCACATCTCCTCTTGAAGCCGCACACATTAAAATCAATTTATCCTCATTTGTGTACATTCCTTTACCATATATTCCTGTTGCTCCTCTTTGAACCTTCTTGCCTACTTCTTCTGCTATTTCTTCAGTTTTATCTGATATTATTAATAATAACTTTGTAAAATTTATTCCTTCAAATAATATATCTATCATTTTTCCCATCAAATATATTGCAATTGCTGAATATAATCCTATTTCTATTTCTCTAAAGAAAACTACATTTAATGCAACTATTATGATATCTATTATCATTATTAAATTTCCTACTTTGACATTTGGCTTATATTCTTTAACTATGAAACTAACTATATCACTTCCGCCAGTTGATGAACTTGCTTTTAATATTATTGCCGTTCCTAACCCTAATAAAATTCCTCCATATATGCACGCCAAAAATCTGTCATTTGTTAATGGTTCAAATTTGTCAAAAAAGTCAATGAAATATGATAAAGCAATTGTTCCTATTAATGATTTTACAAAAAAACTTTTCCCCACCTTAAAAAAAGCTATCATGAATAACGGAATATTTATCAAAAGTATCATTGTTCCCATTGGAATTTTTAACAAATAGTACGTTATTGTAGCAACACCTGCTACACCACCTGAAGATAATTGATTTGGTAATAGAAATAGTGAAACTCCCAATGCCATTATTAATGCTCCTACTATCGTTAAAACTATTTCTATTATTATTTTTGGTATATTATATTTTTCTTCTATATGCATAAAAACCACCTTTTACCTTATTATTGGTAAATAGTGGCTTTTTT
>CALXZZ010000039.1 GCA_944393365.1 uncultured Clostridia bacterium | reverse complement strand
ATAGATGGTCAGGCTGGTCTAATGAGTTATTCTAGTCTGATTTTTTACAGCCTAACCATCGATAACATACTAAACATAATTGTCCTATTAATATTAGCAGCAGTATCAATTGCAACATTAACAGGAGAAAATGGAATACTAACAAGAGCAAATGACGCAAAAGAGCAAACAGAGATTGCAGAAGTAAAAGAAAGAGCACAGTTAGATATTGCTAATTGGATAGCAGAAAGATTAGAAAATGGAGAAGATACAACATTAGATGATGCAACAATAAAGAATATTATAGAAACTGCAAATGCAAGTAGTACAGATAAATATTATAAAGAATTACAAAGTGATAAAATAATAACACCAAGTGGATATGAAATTTTATATTCAGAACTGTATACAAATAATGGAGGAAGTGGTGGAGAAACAGGAAGTTTGCCATCAACAGAAGAAACAACACCATTTTTACCTAATGGAGCAACAGTAACAAATGCAGATTTAGGAACTGGAGTAACAATAAAAGATGAAAAGAATAATGAATGGACATGGATAGAGGTTCCAAGAAGTATTTATGATAATGAAGCATATTATACAAATGGAGCTACAAAACCAGAAAATTCAGAAGATTATACAGATATAGAAAAAATAATGCAAAATTATGCAAGTAGTTATAGAAGTTCATGTACAGATACATGGTATTCAGAAGCACAGCATGGGTTTGAAAGTGCAGACGAATATAATAACCATAAAAATGCAATGTTAAAAAGTGTGTATAAAAATGGAGGATTTTATATAGGAAAATATGAAGTTGGTTCATTTGACAATCCAGTAACTTCAAATAACAATACAAGAAAAGCAGTAATACAAAAAGGAGCATATCCATATAATTATGTAACATGTAAACAAGCACAAGAATTATCAGAAAGTTTAGCTGTAGGAGGAAAGACAAGTAGTTTAATGTTTGGAATACAGTGGGATTTAGTGTTAGCATATTTAGAATCAAAAGGAGTGCCGGAAGCAGATTTGAATGATGATTCAAGTTCATGGGGAAATTATTCTAATAATAGCTTCCCAGTAGCAGAAGGAAATAAATATGCAATTTATAATAATCATTCAACATATCAATTAGGAGACTGGAATCCAGTACCAAGTGGTTATGAAAAACCAAATTCAGGAACAGAAAATATGGTTTTGTTATCGACAGGAGCAGTAGAAGATAATAGTAGGATGAATATATATGACTTAGCAGGAAATGTAGCTGAATGGACTTTAGAAAAGAGTTCTATTACCCGCTTTCTGTGTGTCTATAGAGGAGGCCGTTACAACTTTGATGGCTCTACCAGTCCAGCTTCTGAACGCGGCCTCTATAGCACTTACGACAGCCTCGTCAATGTTGGCTTTCGTCCAGCTTTATATTAGGTCTTGCTGAATGCTAAAAGCGATAAATTAAAACATACCAATAAATTAGTTTGAAAGTAAAAATTTTAAATAAAAGTCTTAACGGCTTTAGACGTTAAGAAGGGATTTTTCAACAATTCAAGCAAAAGCATTTGAAAAATGGTTTTGCCTGAATTAAGAAAAATCCCACTAACGTGGCCAATGTCATTAAGTTAAGAATAAATAAAACAAAAAAGCACAATTTAGGGATTGTGTTTTTTTATTTTATATTTATTTCTCTCATTTTTTCTATTCTCTCTGATAGGAATTAAATTTTTTTGTATTTCTTTAAATAATAAATAGTATTGTTGTTCAGCTTCTATAGATTCATTTTCTGTCATAGCAATAATTATTTGTATAAATTTTTTTCTTAATTTTCCAATTAGTAAATTCATATTTATTTGATAATCATATTTATATCCTTTTTCTTTTTTTTTGTCTTATCTCTTTATTGGCGTCTTTTTTTAAGTAGTTAAATAAAGTTAAATAAAAAGAAAAAAAGTTGAAAAAGTCTTGCAAAATCTCAAAAACATGATATAATATTTATCAATCTGAAAGAAAAAACAAAAACAAGGACGCGATAAATAATAAAATAACTTAAAGAGAGCCAAAGGAAGCTGGAAATTTGGTAAGTAAAAATTATTTATTATCACCTATGTTGTTGCTAGACTGAAATTATTATGAAAATAAGTTTAGCCGTAATCTTGCGTTAAAAGAAAAAATGAGAGAGTGAAATTAAAAGTAGTTTAAAATCATACTTTTTTATATATTATCAAAGAGAAATATTTCACTAAAATAGGTGGTACCGCGGAATTAAAGCTATTTCGTCCTAATTCAATAGGATTGAAATAGCTTTTTTGATTTATTTGAAATAAAATTGTAGAGTGATTAAAGGACTGTCCCCAAATCCCTAAAAAAGGGAATGAAAGAACGTCCCTTAATCCCGGTTTAGAAGGAGGAGATTGAATTGTACAAAAAAGTAGAATTGCCAAAAGAAGGTTTTGTAGGAATTGAAAGAAAAGTTGCAGAAGGTTGGAAGAAAAAAGACATCATAAAAAAGAATTTTGCTATGAATGAAGGGAAAAGATATTTTACATTTTATGATGGACCACCAACTGCAAATGGAAAGCCACATGTTGGACATATTGAAACAAGGGTAATCAAGGATATTATACCAAGATACAAAGTTATGAAAGGGTATAGAGTTATTAGAAAAGCTGGATGGGATACACATGGATTACCAGTTGAGCTTGAAATTGAAAAGAAATTAGGAATTTCAGGTAAACAACAAATTGAAGAATATGGAGTAGAAAAGTTTGTTAAAGAATGTAAAGAAAGTGTATTCAATTATGTTCATATGTGGGAAGAAATGACAAATAAAGTTGGTTTCTGGGTTGATATGGAACATCCATATGTAACATATCACAATGAATATATTGAGTCTGTATGGTGGGCTTTGAAACAAATGTGGGAAAAAGGTCTTTTATATGAAGGACATAAAGTTATGCCATATTGCCCAAGATGTGGAACTGCTTTATCTTCTCATGAAGTTGCTCAAGGATATAAAGATGTAAAAGATTTAACATGTATAGCTAAATTTAAAGTTCTTGATGGACAAAAATTTGATGATAATACATATATTTTAGCATGGACAACAACTCCATGGACATTACCATCAAACCTAGCACTTTGTGTTAATAAAGCTTATGAATATGCTGAAGTAAAAGCAAATATTGGAACAGATGATGAACCAGTATATGAAAACTATATTTTAGCAAAAGATTTAATTGATACAGTATTAAAAGAAACACCATATGATGTTGTAAAAACATTTAAAGGTGAAGAATTATTAGGAACAAAATATGAAAGATTAATGCCATTTGGAGAAGTTGAAGGAAAGGCATTTGAAGTTATACATGGAGACTATGTAACATTAACAGATGGTACTGGCATTGTTCATATTGCTCCTGCATATGGTGAAGATGACAGTTTAGTTGCTAAACAAAATGGTATTACATTTATAAACTTAGTAGACAAAGAAGGAAAATTTGTAAAAGAAGTTGAACCATGGGCAGGAAGATTTGTTAGAGATTGTAATGAAGATATTTGTAAATGGCTAAAAGAAGAAAACAAATTATTTAGCAAAGAGAAACACATACACTCATATCCACATTGTTGGAGATGTGACACACCACTTTTATATTATCCAAAAGAAAGTTGGTTTGTTGCAATGAGTAAACTAAGAGATGAATTAGTTGCAAATAACAATAAAGTAAATTGGTATCCAGATACTATTAGAACAGGAAGATTTGGAAAATTCCTAGAAAATGTTATAGATTGGGGAATTTCAAGAGATAGATATTGGGGAACACCACTTCCAATTTGGACTTGTGAAGATGAAAACTGTGGACATAGAGAATGTATAGGTTCAATTGCTGAATTAAAAGAAAAAGCAATTAATTGTCCAGATGATATAGAGCTTCACAAACCATATATAGATGGAGTAGAGTTGAAATGTCCAAAATGTGGTAAGAAAATGCATAGAGCAAAAGAAGTTATCGACTGTTGGTTTGATTCTGGTTCAATGCCTTTTGCACAATGGCATTATCCATTTGAAAATAAAGAAATGTTTGATAACAACTTCCCAGCACAATTTATTTCAGAAGCTGTTGACCAAACAAGAGGATGGTTCTATACTTTAACTGCAATTGGAACAGCACTATTTAATAGGTCACCATTTGAAAATTGTATAGTACTTGGTCACGTATTAGATGAACATGGACAAAAAATGTCTAAATCTAAAGGTAATGGTGTAGATCCAATGCTTCTATTAGATACAGTAGGTGCAGACGCAACTAGATGGCATTTCTATACATGTAGTGCACCATGGCTTCCAACAAGACTTGGACTAAAAAATGTACAAGAAACACAAAGAGGATTTATAAGTACATTATGGAATGTATATTCTTTCTATGTGTTATATGCAGAAATAGACCAATTCAATCCATTAAAATATAGTGATTTTGAATTAACAAATGTAATGGATAAATGGATTATTTCTAAATTAAATACACTTGTAAAAGAAGTAGCTGAAAAATTAGATAGTTATGATATAACAAATGCAGCACTATTAATTGAAAACTTCACAGATGAACTTTCAAACTGGTATGTACGTAGAAATAGAGAAAGATTTTGGAGTCAAGAATTAAATGATGAAAAAATCGGAGCATATGTTACATTATATAAAGTTCTTACAACATTAATAAAAGTAGCAGCACCATTTGTTCCATTCATAACAGATGAAATATATCAAAATCTAGTAGTTAATCTAGATAAAACAGCTCCAGAAAGTGTACATTTGTGCTTATGGCCAGAAGTAGATGAAAAAGCAATTAATCCAGAACTTGAAAAAGAAATGGATTTAGCATATAAAATTGTAAAACTAGGTCGTAGTAGCAGAAATTCTGCAAATATCAAAAACAGACAACCACTTTCAAAAATGCTTATTTCAGTTGATACATTACCTAAATATTATGAAGACATAGTAAAAGAGGAACTAAATGTAAAAGAAATCGAATTAGGAGCTGAAATGGGAGAATATGTAGATTTTGAAATTAAGCCAAACTTACCAGTCCTAGGAAAAGAATATGGAAAACTAATTCCAAGAATTAGAGAAGAAATATCAAAGAAAAACCAAATGGACTTAGCAAATACAGTAAAAAATGGTGGAGTAGAATACATTGAAATTGATGATACTCAAATAGGATTAAATTCAGAAAATCTACTTGTAACAATGCAAGGTAAAGAAGGATTTGCATTTAGTGGAGAAGGTGAAATAGGAGTTGTACTAGATACAAAAATTACACCAGAACTTGCAGAAGAGGGAATTTTGAGAGAAGTATTATCAAAAGTACAAAACATGAGAAAAGATAGTGGCTTTGAAGTATTAGACAGAATTAATTTATACGTAGCTGACAACGCGAAGGTTGAAAAAGTTATAAATAAATTTGAGGATACTATAAAACATGACACATTAGCAGATAATATTTTCTACAATGAAAAAGGAAAAGAATATACAGATACAAATATAAATGGTGAAAACTTAAAAATTGATGTTGAGAGGGATTAGGGGGACGGTCCTAAAAATCCCTAAAAACGGGGATTTAGGGACGGACCTATAAAAAAGTGATATCAACACGTTATATTGTTGATATCACTTTTTGCACTTCTTAAGAGTTTTGACTTTCTAACTCTTTTTTGAGGTGGTCACGGAGAACTTCATAGTACTTCAAATTTGACTTAGCGTTTTCAAGGGTGATGTTATAATCGTCTATTTGAGTAAGACAATCATCTAAATCCATGCTCAACCAAAAATCATAAGAAAAATCCTCAAGATAAGTAGCATCTTTTACTATTTTCTTATGAAATTTGATAGCTTTAGTCAAAAGTTGAATTGAAGCTTCTGCATTTTCAATCACAGATTGATTATATGCAACTTCACTCTCGTATTCAGCTAATTGTTCTACTGGTGTAAGTTCCCGCCTTCTAAATTTCTGAAAGAGTTTCATAAATTTACCTCCTCCTTGTGTGAAACAATTTTGTTGTGCATAAAGTAATATAGCAAAAAGTAATTACTTTGTCAAGGAAACATTTAGGGACATGCCAAAATGAACAAAAAATGTTAAAAAGGAACAGACTTTATTGGAAGATGTAGTAAAAATGGTGAAAGAAATAAAAAAAGAAACCAATATTACAAATAAAATTTTAGCAAGTATTTTACAGTTATCTACGTCTACAATAAGAAATTATTTAAAAGACGAAAGGTAAGTTTGTCAATATAATATAACAATTTGTCATAAAATAATAAATAATATTATATAAGCTATTGTAAATTAAATAATAAAATAATATAATGTCAAAGAACTGAATTTAGAAAATTGGAAATAAGCATTTTTAAATAATAATATATATAGATGCTAAAGCTAATTTTCTTTTTAAATAATTAGGGTGTGTCCCTTTTGAACAAATAATGTTCAATTTGGCATGTCCCCAAAGGAGGAAAAGATGGGATTAAAACTTGAAAATGTTTCTAAGAAGTTTGTAGGAAAACAAGCGGTAGATAACATCTCATTTGAAGTGGACAAACCTAGTGTGTTTGGGCTACTTGGTACAAATGGGGCTGGAAAAACTACTACAATTAGAATGCTTCTTGGAATTATTAAAAAAGATACAGGTGAAATAACTTGGAATGGAAAAAAGGTTGAAAGGAAAAGTGTTAATTTTGGATATTTACCAGAAGAAAGAGGTGTATATCCAAAAACAAAGATATATGACCAATTAATGTACTTTGCAAAATTAAAAGGTATGAGCCCAAAAGATGCAGATGAAGCAATAAAAAAATGGGCAAAGGTTTTAAAAGTGGAAGAATATATACAGATGACAGCAGAAAAATTATCAAAAGGAAATCAACAAAAAATACAATTCATGACTGCAATCATACATGATCCTGAATTAATTGTACTTGATGAACCTTTTAGTGGATTAGACCCAGTTAATACTGAAATATTAAAAAATATTATAATGGATTTAGTTAAAGAAGGAAAATATATTATAATGTCAAGTCACCAGATGTCATCAATTGAAGAGTTTTGTACAGATATTTTAATATTGAATAAAGGTAAAACTGTTTTGAAAGGTAATTTGAAGGAAATTAAAGAGGGATATAAGGCTAATAGATTAGAGATTTCAACAGATACAAATATTGATGAATATATTAAGAATTTTAATATGGATATTGAGTTTTCTAAGAATAATGAGTATTCTATTAAGATTAATTCAGAAGAAAATGCTCATCAATTATTAAAAAAATTGGTTGATGACCATGTTGTTGTAAATAAGTTTGAAATTAAGAAGCCAACTTTGAATGATATTTTTATAGAGAAGGTAGGCTAATTTTAGAGCTAATTAACATCTTGCGTCGTTAAACTTCATTTGAAATTTAATCAACGTACAAAAAGTATGTTTCATAAATTTCAAATTCGTTTGCCTAGCAATATATCAATTATCTTTAAAATTACGAGATTTGATGAAAGGAATGTAAGAAAATGAGAGATTTAAAAACAGTAATAGCTTTTACAATTAAGGATATGGCGAAAAGAAAGTCCTTTATTATTTCAACTTTAATTATTTTAATATTAATAGTAATAGGATTTAATATTCCAAATATAATAAGTGCATTTACAGAAGATGGAGAAAATTTAGGAGAAGAAAAAATACTAATAGTTGATAGTACAAATTTATTTGAGGGAACATTACAAACTTTAAATCAAATGGATTTAGGATACACGTTTCAAATTGCAAATAATGATATTTCTTTTGAGGATATAAAAACTAGAATAGAAGATAAAGATATTAATGAAGCAATTATTATAGAACAAAAAGATGATGGAACTTACAAATTAAGATATATAGTAGAAAATATGACACAAGTTGCATCTGTTCCAGAAGATTTAATTAATGCAATAAATGCAGTTTATACTAATTTACAAATTTCAAAATTGGGTTTAACACAAGAACAAATAGCAAGTTTGACTCCTAATTTTGAATTTACGATAGAACAAACAGAAGAGCAAGAAGTAAGTGGAAACTTAGGGGTAATAATGTTATTATCAATTGTATTATTCTATGCAATATACTTCTGCGCATATCAAGTATCAAGTTCAATTACAACAGAAAAAACTTCAAAAATAATGGAAACATTAGTAACATCTACTTCACCTAGAACAATAGTATTAGGAAAAACAATTGGAATTGGAATTGTTGGATTATTACAAATATGTGTTATAGTTGCAACAGCCTTGATATCTGCTAAAACATTCTTAGAACCAGAATTGTTGGATGCAGTTTTAGATATGTCTAAATTTACACCATATCTTGCAGTCATTACAATTGTATATTTTATCTTAGGATATTTTGCATATGCTTTACTTTATGCTTTAACTGGTTCAACAGTAAGCAAACCAGAAGATATACAATCTGCAAATACACCTGTTGCAATTCTTGCGGTAATTGGCTTTTACTTATCATATTTTACAATGATGAATCCAACAAGCGAGTTAAATCAATTTGCAGCAATATTCCCAATTTCGTCACCATTTTGTATGCCATTTAGAATTATGATGGGAATTGCATCAACTTCAGAAATTGTATTGTCAATTATAGTATTGATTATTACAATTTTGATTATTGCAAAAGTTGCAATTAAGATTTATTCAAATGCTATATTGAATTATGGAACTAAGATGACATTTAAAGATATTGTGAAAGTTTATAGAGATAAAAATAACTAAAGTTGTAATTGTTTCAAAAAAATTGGTCCCCCTTTTAAGGATATCCACCAATTTTTTTGAAATCAATTACTAATGGGATATTTTAAAAGAACTGAGAATAAATATTTGAGGTTCTTTTCTTTTTTTCTCAAAAGACCTTGACAGTTTACGATAATAAAGATAAAATATAATAGGTAGGAAAAAATATATGAAAAGATAATTAATATATATTTTATTCGAACATTGAAAATTAAATAAGAAAGAGGTGTATAATTATGACAATCGTAATTATTATCGTCTCTGTCGTAATCTCATTTGCAATTGGAGTGCCAGTAGGGATGGCATATAGAAAAAAGGTTGCAGAATCTAAAATTCAAGGTGCAGAAAATGAAGCAAAAAGATTAGTTGATTTAGCTAAAATAGAAGCAGAAAATTTGAAAAAAGAAGAAATTTTTAAAGCTAAAGAAGAAATTATGAATAGCAGAAAAGAGTTAGATCAAGAGATTAAAGAAAGAAGAGGCGAAGTACAAAAACAAGAGTCAAGATTAATTCAAAAAGAAGAAAACTTAGAAAGACGTTCAGAAAACTTTGAGAAAAAAGAAAGAGAGATTGAAAGAGAATTACAAGACATTGAAAATCAAAAAGAAGAAATCAAAAAACTTCATGATCAAGAAGTAATTGAACTTCAAAAAATAGCATCTCTAACAAGAGAAGAAGCTAAAAAGAAGTTATTATCTGAAATGGATAAGGAATTAACTGCTGAAAAAGCTGCTTTAATTAGAGAAAAAGAGCAAAAAGCAAAAGAAACAGCAATTAAGCAAGCTAAAGAAATTTTATGTTATTCAATTCAAAAATGTGCAGCAGATCATTCTCAAGAAACAACAGTATCAATAGTTTCATTACCTAATGATGATATGAAAGGAAGAATCATTGGTAGAGAAGGAAGAAATATAAAAGCTCTAGAAACATTAACAGGAATCGATTTAATAATTGATGATACACCTGAAGCTGTAGTATTATCTGGATTTGACCCACTAAGAAGAGAAGTTGCTAAAATTGCTTTGGAGAAATTAATTGATGATGGAAGAATTCATCCAGCAAAAATTGAAGAAATGGTAGAAAAAGCCAAGGAAGAAGTAGAAAATACTATAAAAGAAGAAGGAGAAAGGGCAGTTTTAGAAACTGGAGTAATTGGACTTCATCCAGACATTGTTAAATTATTAGGAAAACTAAAATATAGGACAAGTTATGGACAAAATGTTTTAAATCACTCAATTGAAGTTTCCAATTTAGCAAGAATTATGGCAGATGAGCTAGGTTTAGATCCTAAACTTGCAAGACGTGCTGGATTATTACATGATATTGGAAAAGCTTTAGACCATGACATGGAAGGAACCCATGTTGAAATTGGAGTAGAAGTTTTAAAGAAGTATAAAGAAAATCCACTTGTAATAAATGCTGTTGAGGCACATCATGGAGATGTAGAACCTCAAACATTAGAAGCAGTTTTAGTACAAGCAGCAGATGCGATATCAGCTTCTAGACCAGGTGCAAGAAGAGAAACTTTGGAGGCTTATATCAAAAGATTACAAAATCTTGAAGAGATTGCAGATTCTTTTGATGGAGTTGAAAAATCTTTTGCAGTTCAAGCTGGTCGTGAAATAAGAATTCTTGTAAAGCCAGATAAGATATCTGATGACCAAATGACAATACTTGCAAGAGATATTGCAAAGAGAATTGAGGATGAAATGGATTATCCAGGTCAAATAAAAGTTAATGTAATTCGTGAAACTAGAGTTGCAGATTATGCAAAATAGATTGTACTAAATAAAATATTGAACGTTATAAAAATAGAAAGTTGTAGTGTAAAAGCTACAGCTTTTTTAAGTTATAGGAAATTGCATTTCTTATAACTTAAAAAATACTATTGCATAGTTTTGAATTTGAATGTTTATGTTAAATAAGTTGAAAAACTCTTAAAAGAATGGTAAAATGTATATAGTTCATAGATATGACTTATAATAATAACTGATAGGGGGCATCTTATTGTATTACGAAAATGAAAAGATGATTGTAGACAGAAATACGGCTGGTAATAGTTATATTATTGATGTTGAGTCTGGTTTTAAAGCTGAATTCAATATTATCAGAGGTATAGCATATTGTTGGCCTGATGGCATAACTGAAAAAGATATAGAAAGAGCTAAGGCAGATAATTTGGATGTTTCTCGGATTGAATATCCTTTTGTAGGACATGAATGTAAGGAGGTAAAGGATATTTGTAAGAGAATAGAAGATTTTTTAAAATCATCCAAACATTTTGCCAGAAAGGTAGAAAAAGTACGTTTTAATTTTATATAGTTGCGAAAATAACCCTATCTATGAACAACTAAGCCAGTTTTGAATTCAAGACTGGCTTAAACCTTGCATAAAAAAATATATTGTAGTATTATAAGAAAGAAAAAAATTGATGCAAATTAAAAAAGATGTGATAAGGAGATTTGGGAAGATTGAGAAATAATTACAGTTTTGGTGGAAAGGAATGATAATAAAATGAAAGTTTTAGCAGTAGGTGATTTAATAGGAAATGCAGGAATTCAAAAATTAAAGAAAGAAATAACTAAAATAAGACAAACAGAAAATATAGATTTTGTAATTGTTAATGGAGAAAATTCAGCAGAAGGAATGGGAATGACACAAAAAAACTTTGATGATATATTATCATGCAATGTAGACTGCATAACGATGGGAAATCATACTTGGGGAAAAAAAGATATCTTCAAATTTATAGACCATCCAAAATTAATTAGACCAGCAAATTACCCAAAAGGAGTAGTTGGAAAAGGATATGGGATTTATAATTGCAAAAATAAAAAGATAGCAGTAATTAATTTAATTGGAAGAGTTGATATAAACGTTCTTTCAGAAAATCCATTTATCATAGCAAGAGATATTATAAATAAAATAGAAAAAGATGTTGATATGATATTTGTGGACTTTCATGCAGAAGCAACAGCAGAAAAGATTGCGATGGGATATTTCTTAGACGGTAAAGCAACAGCAGTTTTTGGTACACATACACATGTACAAACAGCAGATGAAAAAATGTTGCCAAACAAAACAGGATATATTACTGATATTGGAATGACAGGACCTAAAAATTCTGTAATTGGTATGGAGGTTCAAGTTTCTATAAAAAGATTTGAAACTACATTACCAGAAAGATATAAAATTGCAACAGGAGAGACAATGTTAAATGGAGTAGTCTTTGATGTTGATGATGTTACAAATAAAGTAAAAGGAATAAAAAGAATTAATATATAGAGTATTTTGCCATATGAGCATTTTCTTTTTAAACAAGATAAAAGTCGATTTTTTTTATACAATAAAATATTAAAACTTAAAATATATTTTAAAATGGGTATTTGTCGAATAGTTATAAATTATGCGATGAGTTTTGTAAAAAATTTCCAAAAAGTACTTTACAAATATTTCCAGATAATATAAAATAAAACCATAAAAGTTGCAACAAAAAATAAATTAATAGGAGGAAAAGAGAATGGAAATTTTGAAAATCTCATCAAAATCAAATCCTAATTCAGTAGCAGGAGCTATTGCTGGATTAGTGAAAGAATCAAACAAAGCAGAAATGCAAGCAATTGGAGCAGGAGCGCTAAATCAGGCGGTTAAAGCTGTTGCCATAGCAAGAGGATTTGTTGCACCATCAGGAGTTGATTTAGTATGTATACCAGCATTTGCTGAAGTAGAGGTTGAAGGAGAAGATAGAACTGGTATAAAATTGATAGTGGAGTCAAGAACTTAATTTACAATAAGTGATAAACATATATGAAAAATGTCGAAAAATGCGATGAGTTTTTATGAAAAATGAATAAAAACCATTGCTTTTTTTGACTTTTTCTGGTAATATGTAAACAGTATTTGTAATTAATCAGTTTCAAATATTTATAATTCTTTTTTTATGAAATCTTATAATTTTATTTTTATTGCATAGGAAATTTCGTTAGAAATTTTTGATGCAAAGCACACATGTGGCGAAGTCACTTTTCTTATACTTTGAATCAAAATTTTAATGGTTAAAATCTTGAAATTTTATCAAATTTAATGTATGATAGGCTAAGAATAAATAAATATTAAAAATATATAACTGTATGAAAGGAATTTAATAAATATGAAATCAAATTGGATAAAATATGTTTTTATCATTTTTATCATAGGAATATTAATCTTCGCGGTTTTAAAAATCAGACAAGACCAAGAAGAAATTAATTTAGAAGAACAAATAACATCAAATCAAGAAGAACAAGTAAAAGAAATTAAGGTTGGAATCGCTGGATTTGATACAATAAATCCGATTTTAAGTAATAATAAAAATGTGCAAGATATTACGAAATTGATTTATGAACCATTAGTAAATTTAACATCAGATTATAAAGCTGAACCATGTCTAGCAACAGAATGGGCTAAACAGAGTGATAATTCATATTTAATTAAATTGAGAGAAAATGTTAGGTGGTCTGATGGTCAAAGATTTACGGCTGAAGATGTAAGATTTACAATAGATAGACTAAAAGAAATATCGTCAATTTATTCATATAATGTTCAATATGTAACTAGTTTGGAAATTCAAGATGATTATACTATTAAAATAAACTTAGATAGAGAAGTTCCTTTTTTTGAATATTATTTGACTTTCCCAATATTATCAAAAGATTATTATGAAGGTGAAGATTTTACAACAACAGCAAAAAACAATCAGCCAATTGGAACTGGCAAATACAAAATAAGTACTGTAGATGCATCAAATATAGTTTTAGTGAAGAATAGTTCTTGGTGGAATATAGATGAAACACCTTTAAACTTGGACACAATTACGATAAATTTATATTCTTCAATTGGAGAACTATATAACAGTTTTAAAGTAGGTGGTCTAGATTTAGTTGCAACAGATAATACAAATTTATCAGAATATATAGGAACAATTGGATATACTCCAAATGAGATGAAGGGAAGAGATCACACATTTTTAGCTTTTAATACTCAAAATGAAATACTTTCAAATATAGAAGTAAGGAGAGCAATATCATATTCAATTGATAAAGATAATATAGTATCATCTATATTTAATAATCAAGCATATGCAAGTAGTTTTCCATTAGATTATGGTAGTTGGTTATATCAAGAAGGAACAGCTAGCAGTGGATATAATGTAGACCAAGCAAGGCAAGTACTAGAGGAAGCAGGTTGGACATATCGTTCAAGTTCTTGGCAAAAAACAATAAACAGAAGGACACAGCGAATAGAACTGAATTT
>CALXZZ010000038.1 GCA_944393365.1 uncultured Clostridia bacterium | reverse complement strand
AGGTGTAAGTGTAGCGATACATTAAGCTGACCAATACTAATAAATCGAGGGCTTAACCACAATTTTAGAGAAAAATAAATCTTAAAACTAAAAATTTCATCTATGTATTTTTGAGTGTGCTTAATATAATTAATATAAAATGTATAAAATAAAAAATATTGTAAAAAATATAAAAAGCACTTGAAAAAATATTTTGTATATAGTATAATACAAAAGTAGCAAAAATAAGTTATCAATTTTCTGGTGATGATGACATTTAGGGTAATACCTGTTCCCATCCCGAACACAGAAGTCAAGCCTAAATGTGCCGAAAATACTTGTGGGTTACCCTGCTGGAAAGATAGGTTGTTGCCAGATTTATATATATTCCTCATTAGCTCAGTTGGTAGAGCGCTCGGCTGTTAACCGATAGGTCGTTGGTTCGAGTCCAACATGAGGAGCCAGAATAGCAGATAAGAAATTATCTGTTATTTTTTGCGTAATAAACCAATTAACAAAATTGGTAATAGTAGAACAATGCTGATAAGTTTTGGCACAAGCTCTTAATTTTTCTACAGGTGATTCTAAATTTTTTTTAACCCATTCACTAAAGGATTTAGATAGTGTTTAAAATATTATTTTTCTCGTCTTTAGATAAATTTTTTTGTAATTGCCAGTATTACCTTTAAATTCATCAATACAAAGAACTTTGGGCCAGGTAGTATTGGTAAAGGCAAGATAAGGTAAAGTTTTTGATATTACACTATCATTCAAATTTTAAATATTTTTTACGACAATATCTTTTAAATCTAATAAATTTTTGATACAATATTTTTACAAAAAAATGTTCAATTTTTTTGGTTCAGTACATATCACCAACATTTATCATAGAACCTTTATAAGTAGCAACTTTTTATATTTTTTATGTTTTATTGAAAATATTATAAAGTTACTTTAAAAATTATTAATTCTATGATATAAATATTGATGTATCATAGTAATAAATTATTAACAGATTATTTTTACATAGATCACGAAACAATACAAAAAGATATTGTAGAAATTATGGAAGGTGGTCAAGAGGCTTTTTGGAAAAGAGAACAAATATATAAAGAATGGAATAATAATTAAATGAGTAGGGAGGAATAAAAAATGTTTAAACTAGATTTGGAATCTGAAGTTCATACAAGAGTAATAAATAATAATACTGTAAGAGATGGTATTATAAATGCTCTAGAAGCCAATGGAAAAATTGAATTTATACATGAAGATGAATATATTAATGGTATAGTAGCAGATTTTTCTATAATAGTAAATAATAAAATAAGAGCTATTATGGAATGCAAAGGTGGAAATATTGGAGTTACTGATTATGTAAGAGGAATAGGACAAGTTTTTCAATATGAATATTTTGCAGAAAAGAATGTAATGCACAAATCAATTCCATATGATAATGAGTTTAATTGTATTTACTTTTTCCCAGATAGTGTTATAAGAAATAATACTTTTAACATTGCAAAATTCAAATATCCACAATCAATGATTATGCTAGAAATTAATGAAAGAAATAACGCAGTAAGGTTAATTTCTAAAAAAGAAATAGAAGAATTAGAAAATGCCTATGAAAGTAACTTAGTTACCATATCACAATACTATTTTAGAGATAATAGAGTATTTGAATATTATATCTTGCTAAAATATCTATTGTATTTAGAAGAAAGAGGATTTAAAGATTTTAATAGGAAAGAATTAGAAAATAGATTTTTGAAAAAAATAGGAACAATAAATAATGGGAATTGGAGAAATGCTTTTATTACAGTATCAAATTTAGGATTAATTAACAACAGAAATATGTTAACGGAAGCTGGAAAATCATTAGCTATTAAAAGTTATGAATGTTTTGCTGCTGAGATATATAATTCATATATAAGAGTATATTTTGAAGAAATTTTTAATACTTTTAAAAGATGTGGTGATACTTGCATAAATAATCAAGAATTAGCAAAAGACTTAAGAAAACATTATCGAGACAGGGACATATTATATCTTACTCAATCAAATGGAAGGTATATATCTAGTTGGCTAAATATTATGAGAGATGATTATGGTTGCATACAGTTTGAACCAAAATCTTCTAATAGAAAAATTATTTATAATCCTAGTGAATTAAATTTTGAAGCTTTTAAGAAAAAAATTTGGGAAAATAGTATTGCATATAAATATATTGAAAAATATACTGATTTAATACAGAAAGGAGAATTTTAATGTATACAATATTTGAAACTTTTGTTGGAGCAGGTGGGTCACATCTGGGATTTATTAATAACGGTTTTAAAACAAAATATGTTAATGACTTTGACGATAATTGCTTAAAAACATTAGTTTACAATAATCCAGAAATAGAGAAAGAAGCAATCATTGATAATAGTAGTATTATGGATATAGATCCTAGTAAAATTTTAGAAAAAACAAATATGAAACCTAGAGAATTGGATGTGTTATTTGGAGGATTAGTATGCAAAGGTTTTAGTTTAGCTGGTGAAAGATCTCCAAATGATGAAAGAAATTATTTTTATAGAAAACAGTTAAAAATAGTAGAAGCGGTGAAACCAAAAATCAGCATCATAGAAAATGTGCCAGGAATTCAAAATGCAAAGGTTTTATCTCCAAATGCCTCAGAAGAAGTTGCTGATAAAATAGATGATATATGGCAAAAATTGGAAGATTATAAAGGACTAAAAGCATATGCAAGAAAATCAAATAATATAACTAAAGAAATACAAGAAAAAGGAAAAGAACTAAGAAAAGAAAAAGAAGAAATGATAGATTTTTTAGAAAAGGAACATTTATTAATTCCTGTTATAGATGATATAAAAATGATATATGATAAGTTAGGATATAAAGTTTATATGCAAGTGTTAAATTCAGCTTGTTATGGTGCCGCTACCAAAAGGGAAAGAGTAATAATTGTTGCTGTTAGAAATGATATTAAATTTGAATTTAATTTTCCAGAAGCAACATATGGGAATGAAACATTTAAAGAAAAATATCCTTATTTATATATAAATAAGGATAAAGAAATTAAACCTTTAAGAACTGTAAATGATGCACTAAACATAATAGATTATTCAAATGAGAGAGACATAGACAATATTCCAATGCAGCATAATCAAAAAACAGTAGAAAGATTTAAATATATACCAGAAGGTGATTCTATAGCTAATCATATAGATGAATTGCCTGAAGATTTAAAAATTAGCAAATTTTATTCAAGAGGAAATACAATGAGATTAGCAGGTAATGAACCAAGCCCAACATTAGTTCCTGGACACAGTAATTTTCCTGTACATCCTAAAGAGAATAGAAGCATTACAGTTAGGGAAGCTGCTACTATTACTGGGTTTCCTCTACAATATAAGTTTTTTGGAAGTCATACAAAAAGATGCGAAGAAGTTGGGAACGCTGTACCACCTCCATTGTCTGCAGCTGTTGCAAAATCTGCAAAAGAGTTGTTAGATAAATATTACAACAAAGAAAAAAATAAATAATTTAATAAAAGCAAGGAGCCATAGATAGCAGATAAGAAATTATCTGTTATTTTTTTGCGTGTTTGCTAGTAATTCCTGTTGAAATATTATATAATTACTATCATAGGAGTGAATAATTATATGAACACAATAATATATTTAGTAAAACATGCTGATGAACTTAAAGAAAATGGAATCCAAAATACTAATGACACTGCACAATTAATAAACGAAAAATATATTTTGTCAGTAAAAGGAGAAGAACAATCAAAAAGACTAAGTGAAAACCCAGAATTACAAAATATAGATGTTATATGGTCTAGTAGTTATGCAAGAGCAAAAGCTACTGCAAAATACATAGCATATAGAAATAACATTGATATAAATATTGATTCAAGATTAAATGAAAGAAAATTAGGCAATTTAGAAGACTTATCTAAATGGATGAAAAATAAACCATTTGGAGTAGTACAAGCATATTTACAAGATAAAAAATGGAAGGGAAGAGAAGGAGAAAGTTGTGAAGAAGCAACAGAAAGAGTCACAATTTTTTTACAAAAAATATTACAAGAAAATGATGGAAAGAAAATAGTATTAGTAAGTCATGGAGCATTAATTAGTTTTCTATTAACAAATTGGTGTGAATTAAATGAAGAAATGAAGCTAGTATTTAATAATAAAATAATAGAAATAAAAGAGCCTAGCGTTACGAAATTAACTTTTGACAAACAAAAATTGATAAGTATCGAATCTATTGAAATATAAAAATAAATATTGAATAAGATTAAAAAAATATTATATAAAAGATAAATATGCAAAAACAAAATAAGAGGAAGTGAATATAATGGAAAAATATGAATTAGTAGATAAAAGCGGAAATAAAACAGGAAAAATTTTGACACAAATAGAATCTCGTGATATAAACAATATCCCAACTGGGCAATACATATCAGTTGTAGGAATAGTAATTATAAATGAAAACAATGAAATTTTACTTCAGAAACGTAGTAAATGCAAGAAAGTAAATCCTGGTAAATGGGGGATATGTGGAGGAAAAGTAGAAATAGGAGAAACTACACTTGATGCAGGAATTCGTGAAACTTTTGAAGAAATAGGCATTGCTTTAAATAAAAGTGAATTAAAATTTTTAAGCACGGCTAAAAATGAAAAAGCACATTTTACAGTATATTATGCTAGAAAAAATGTAGATATAAATAAATGTAAAATACAAGAAGACGAATTAGAAGAACTAAGATATTTTAAAATAGAAGAACTAGAAAATTTAGATAATGAAGGATTTGAATGGTTAGAAAACTTAAAAAAGTTATATTAAAATAAAAATTGCAACATAATGTTGCATAATTAGAGGAGGAAAAAATAATGATAAAACATATTGTAATGTGGAAATTTAAAGAAAATGAAGAGGAAAAAATGAATGAATTTTTAGAAGGATTAAATAAACTAAAAAACATCATTCCAGAAATAAAAAATATGGAAACAGGAGTAAATATAAATCCAAAAAATGAATTTGATGCTATATTAATATCAGAATTTGAAACAATGAAAGACTTAGAAACATATAAAAATCATCCAGAACATATAAAAGTATCAAATCTATGCAAGTCAATAAGAACAGATAGACAAGCAATAGACTATGAAATATAAAAAGCAATATAGAAAATCAACAATCATCTTTAAAAAGAGCCAAAGTAGCTAAAGTATCACCCAATTGAGTAAAAAAAGCAGCTAAAAAAGCAACTTCATCTTGAGACTTATCTTTAGCAATATCACAAGCTAATAATGAAACAAAATTAACAAAAGTACAAGGATTCATACAAAAACCTCACAAAACAAATATATATAACTATTATATGAAAATAAAATAAAAAAAGAAGGGAATGTCGATAAAATTGAAAATAGGATTTACAATAGGAAAATTTGCACCATTACATAAAGGACATCAGTATTTGATAGAAAAAGGACTAAATGAAATGGACGAATTCTATGTAATAGTATATGACACAAATGTAATAAACATACCAACAGAAAAAAGAGCGGAGTGGATAAAAGAAATATATCCAAAAGCAAAAATAATATATGCAAAAAATCCGCCATCACAATATGGATTAGATGAAAAAAGTGTAAAAATTCAAACAGATTATATAAAAAAATTAGTTAAAGATATACCAGTAACTCACTTCTACAATAGCGAACCATATGGAAAATTTGTAGCAAGAGATTTAAACATTCAAGAAGTTCAAGTAGATAGAAATCGAGAAAACTATTCAATAAGTGCCACAAAACTAAGAAATAATTTAGAAGAAAATAAAGAATTTTTAACACAAAATGTATATAATGAAATAAAAAAATTTATTAATATGTAATTAAAATCATTAATAAGAGATAGGAATCAAGAAAATTTCTATCTCTATTTTTGAGTTAATAATTTATTTATACAATATTAAGAAAAAATAAATAGTATTCTAAATATATATGTGGTAGAATAAGGAAAAAGGTTGGAAATTCAATTTTTTCAAACCAAATTAAGAATTAAGAAGGGATGATAGTAAACATGGAAAACATTTTAGAATGTAAAAATCTGTGTAAAACATTTGGAAAAAAACAAATCCTACACAATGTATCATTTGAAATAAAAAAAGGAGACATTCTAGGATTTATAGGACCAAATGGAGCAGGAAAAACAACTACAATAAAATTAATACTAGGATTACAAAGCATAACAAGTGGAAAAGTATTAATAAATGGTTATGATGTGGAAAAAGAATTCACAAAAGCAATAGAAAAAGTAGGAGCAATTGTAGAAAATCCAGACATGTATATGTATATGTCAGGATATGACAATTTAAAATTAGTAGCAAACATGTATAAAGGGATAACTACAAAAAGAATAGATGAAGTAGTAAAATTAGTAAAACTAGAAAACAGAATAAATGATAAAGTATCAAAATACTCTTTAGGAATGAGGCAAAGATTAGGAATAGCTCAAGCTATACTTCATAATCCAAATTTATTGATATTAGATGAGCCAACTAATGGGCTAGACCCAGAAGGAATTAAAGAAATGAGAGAATTGTTAGTTGACTTAGCAAAAAAAGAAGAAATGGCAATCTTAATATCAAGCCACAATCTAGCAGAACTTGACAACTTCTGTAACAAAATATGTATTATAAAAAATGGAGAAATAATAGAAACAAATGAAATAACAGCAATCAAAAAAGATATAGAACATCAACAATTCATTGTAGAAATAGATAACACAAAAGATATCAAAAATCTATATAGTGAAGCAACAATAGTAAATGACAAAATATTTAAGATAACTATGAAAAAAGAAAATGTACCAAATTTAGTAGTAAATCTAGTAAATAACAATATCAAAATTTATGAAATAAAAGAAGATGAAAAATCATTAGAAGATGCATTTTTTGAAAGAACAGGGGGGAATGTAATTGAGTAGTTTAATAAAAAATGAATTAACAAAAATATTTAAGAAAAAAAGCATATATATTACATTATTTGTAGTTTTAGCATTTGTAATATTAACAAATTGTATTTATAAATTCTTTTTTACAACAGGAAATTCATATGGATATAGTGACAATTATATTTCATATGTAAAAGAAGAGTTAGCAAGACTAGATCCTACTAAACCATCTGATACAACAATGTATATAGATTTAAAATCAGAATTAGAAACATATGAATTAATGCAAAAATATGATGAAGATGCATGGCAAAGACAAATCATAGCATCACAATTAACAGGAGATATTAATGAAAAAAATACTTATTTATACAGTAGCGAAAAGGATGAAGCAAAAGCACAAGAAATTGAAAATAATATAAATGACATATTAAAAAAATTAGATAGTGATGATTGGAAATACTTTGCAAATCAAGATTTAGAACAAGCAACTAAAAATTTAAATAGTTTAGAAGAGCAAAAAGCAAATACACAAGATAAACAATTATTAGAGGAATTAGAAGTATCAATTGAAAATGCAAAAATAGACAAAGAAGTTGCAGAATATAGAATAAATCAAGATATAAAATATGGAACAGACTATCTAAATCAAGCACTAGATACTTATCAAAATTATGCAAAAAATGTAGTACAAATGGGAGATTTTGATAATTTAGAATATGAAGATAAAGTACAATATAACGAAAGTTTAGAAAAAAAAGAAGTAAGTAAATATATAATTGAAAATAAACAGGATATAAACAAAACGAATGATACAAGAGGAATATTAAAAAATTTCTTCTCTGAATATGGGCTATTTATAATCGTAATAATTGTTATGATAGCAGGAACAATAGTAAGTGAAGAATTTAATAAAGGAACAGTCAAATTACTATTAATCAAACCATATAGTAGAACAAAAATCCTATTATCAAAATATATAACAATATTAATAATGACCGTATTTGCAATAGCAATAATTCTATTAATGGAATTAATTGTAGGAAGCATAGTATTTGGATTTGATAGCCTATCAGTTCCAGTACTAGAATATAACTTTAATACTAGCCAATTAGAAATATTAAATATATTCACATATGTAGGAATAGAAATATTAACACAATTACCAATGATTATATTACTTGCAACACTTGCATTTGCACTTAGCACAATATTTACAAATAGTGCCCTTGCAATTACAATTTCACTATTAGGATTCATGTCACCAAGCATAATAAATGCATTAGTAATACAATATAAAGTTGGATTTATGAAATACTTTGTTACTATGAATTGGGATTTAAGCGGATATTTATTTGGAAGTTTACCATCAATGGAAGGCATGACAATGGGATTCTCAATAGTAATGTGTTTAATCTATCTATTTGTAATGTTAATACCAACATTCATAATTTTAAAAAAGAAAAACATAAAGAACATTTAGGGACATGCCAAAATGAGCAAAAATTGTTCAAAAGGGACAGACCTATATAAGATAAAGTTTTAATTAAATCTAAATAAAAAAGATGCCACTCAGCACTTTAAATTTGATAGTCCTATTCAATAGTAATTGTTTCAAAAAAATTGGTCCCCCTTTTAAGGATATCCACCAATTTTTTTGAAATTAATTACTACTGTAGGCTCCAAATTAGTTGTGCTGAGTAGCATCTTTTACTTTTAGGCTCAATTTATGATTAAAAATTATATACAAAATAAGAAAATAGTAATATAATATTAAAAGATAAAATTAAGAAAGCGAAAGGAAATGATAAAATGAAAGTAATATTAGTAAATGGAAGTCCAAAACCAAAGGGATGTACATATACTGCTTTAAAGGAAGTAGAAAAGCAATTAATAAAAAATGAAATCGAAACAGAAATATTTTGGATAGGAAACAAACCTATTTCTGGATGTTTAGGATGTAATGGATGTTCAAAAACAGGTAAATGTGTAATAGATGACAAAGTTAATGAATTCTTAGAAAAAGCAAAAGAAGCGGATGGATATGTATTCGGAAGTCCAGTACACTTTGCTGCAATGTCAGGAGCATTATCATCATTTATGGATAGAGCTTTTTATGGAAGAGGAGCTTTGTTTGCAAATAAACCAGCAACAGCTGTAGTAAGCTGTAGAAGAGGTGGAGCAACAGCAACAGTTGATGAAATCAACAAATATTTTCAAATTACAAATATGCCAGTAGTATCATCACAATATTGGAATATGGTACATGGAAATACACCAGAAGAAGTAATAAAAGATGAAGAAGGAATGCAAACAATGAGAACTCTAGGAAACAATATGGCTTGGCTTTTAAAATCGATAGAGGCAGGAAGGAAAGCAGGTGTAAAATTACCAGAAAATGAAAACATTGTCAGAACAAATTTCATTAGATAAAAAGACAAGACCAATAGGAATTTTTGACTCAGGAATTGGTGGAGTCACAGTATTAAAAGAAATAATAAAAATATTACCTAATGAAGAATACATCTATTTTAGTGACTCTGCTAATAATCCATATGGAGATAAGCAAGATAAAGAAATAATAAAACTATGTGAAAATATTGTGAAACTATTTATTGAAAAAAACTGCAAAGCAATAGTTATAGCATGTAACACTGCAAGTGCAAAAGCAGTAAAATATTTAAGAAAAAAATATCCTAAGATTATTTTTATTGCAATTGAACCTGCATACAAAATGGTACATGACTATGCATATAATGAGCCAACACTTGTAATGGCAACAAAAGGAACAATAAAAAGTGAAAAGTTTAATCTGTTATTTCATAAATATAATAATCACAAAACATATCTACTTCCTTGTGTAGGATTAGCTGATTTAATAGAAAATGGAGATAAAGAAGAGTTAGAAAAATATTTGAAAAGGACTTTAGGCTTGTATAAAGGATTGGTAAAAAATATAGTACTAGGCTGTACACACTATCCTTTAATTCAAAAAGATATTGGACAAGTATTAGGAAATGACATTAAATTTTTCAATGGAGCAAATAGATTAGCTATTCATTTAAAAGAAGTGTTATCAGAACAAAATTTACTAAATGACAATATAGAAAAAGATAATAATTATAAAGAAAAAATAGAATTCAAAGATTCATCAGGAAAAAAAGAAAAACTAGAGAGATTTTATGAGTTATTAAATGATAATATATAAAGGAGACTAAAAAGCCTCCTTTTTTATTGTATAGGAAAAATCGGATTTTATCTTGACCATATTTAAGATTTTTCCGTATACAAAAAGGTTAATTTACCTTGATACGCACAATAATTGCAAAGCAATTTTGTGCATCTGGACATCGAAATCTTTGATTTCGTTAATGTCCAATTTTCTTATAAATATTTTTTTAGCTGTTCTACTGTATTTTCTTGAAACTTAATAAATTCATTCAAAACATTTTTAACTTCATCATCTGCCTCTGGATTTTGATTTAACAACTTAACACCCTCAATAATTCCCATGTTTGTACCTTGTATCATTAATTCAGCGATTTTTGAATTACTCTTATCAGCAATGGTATTCATTTCAACACCCATCCAGCCCATAGCCTTTTGCATAGGATTTAATTCTTTAGGAAAATCATCATAATTAGTAAGTTCATCATTAACTTCATTCAAAATTTTATTATACTCATCATATTGATATTTTAAATCTTGTTTAAATCTATCATCTTGTACCTTTTCAGAAACATTTGATATAGAATCCATTCCCATTTTAATTCCTTTATTTAATTCATTTAAAATATAACGATTACTATCCATCAAAAAAACCTCCTAAAAATATTTATAAAATTATTATTTGCAAAAAATAAAAAAATATTAAATAAAAAAACGTATAATAATTTTCAAAAGGGCAAAAATAAATAAAAAAGAAAAAGGAGTGTATTTATGGAAGATTTAGTAAAAGATTTAAATTGCTTATTATCAGATTTAAATGTATTTTATCGTAAATTACAAAATTATCATTGGAATATAATAGGAAAGGATTTTTTTGTTATTCATGAAAAATTAGAAGAATATTATGATGAAATAAATGAACAAATTGATGAAATAGCTGAGCATATTTTGATGCTAGGAGCAGAACCACTTGGAACTATGCAAGATTATCTAAATACAACTTGTATAGCTGAAGCAAAAAACGAAAAAATTAAAGATTGCGAGATGTTTGAAAATGTTATCAAAGATTTTGAAACTTTACTTAAAAAAGTAACTGATATAAAGAAAAAAGCAGATGACTCTAACGATTATGCAACTTCAAGTTTAATGGATAACTATATTTCAGATTATATCAAAAAATTATGGATGTTAAAACAAATGATGGCAAAATAAGAATAAATACAAAAAATTCATTATAGACAAAATACACATAAAAATTCCTTGCTATTTCTTATCTTATGTAGTAGAATTATTGCATAAGATAAGAAAAGAAAGGGGTTGGTTGAAAAATAATTAAGATTTTGGAGTCGTCAAACTTGTTTTCCTAGCCAAAATTTAATTCTTTTCCAACCAGATTTGAGCCTTAGGAAGGAATGAGATAAAAAATGAAAAACAAAAAAATAGTAATTGGAATAATTGCAATAATAGTAATTATAGCAGTGATAGTAGCAACAGTAATATTAGTACAAAAAAATGACCAAAAACAAGCTGAGCAAGCATTAAATGACTACATAAATTTAATAAACGAAAAAGACTACGAAGGAATGTATCAAAAAGTTGCAAGCATGAATATGAGCAAAGAAGACTATATAACAAGAAACCAAAACATATATGAAGGAATTGATAGTAGCAATATCAAAATCTCAATTTCAGATACAGCAAAAAACGACAATGGATATCAAATTTCATATAGACAACAAATGTACACATCAGCGGGAGAAGTTGATTTCTATAACATAGCAAATATGGTAAAAGAAAATGGTGAATACAAACTACAATGGACATCTAGAACAATCTTTCCACAACTTGAAGAAACAGATAAAGTAAGAGTAGAAACAATAAAAGCAAAAAGAGGAAGTATATTAGACAGAAATGATAATCCATTAGCAGAAGATGGACAAATTGCATCAGTTGGAATAGTACCAGGCAAATTAGGAGAAGCAAGAGATGAAAATATTAGCAAAATTTCAGAATTAACAGGAGTTTCAGTCGATTATATAAATGAAGAATTAAGTGCATCATATGTAAAAGATGATACATTTGTACCTGTAAAGAAAATCTCGGATTCAAATACTGAATTAAAAAATCAATTATTACAAATTTCAGGTGTCATGATAAATAAAGAAGATGGAAGAGTATATCCATTAGGAGAGGAAGCAGGACATTTAATCGGATATGTACAATCAATAAATGCAGAAGAATTAGAGAAAAATGAAGGAAAAGGATATACAACAACAAGTTTAATTGGAAAATCAGGATTAGAACTAGCCTATGAAGATACATTAAGAGGTATTGATGGAACAAGAATTTATATATTAGATTCAGACGGAAATGAAAAAACAGAAATTGTAAAACAAGATAAAAAAGATGGGCAAGATGTTAAATTAACTATTGATAGCAATCTACAAAAATCAGTTTATGAGCAAATGGAAAATGATAAAGGACTTTTTGTAATAATGGAACCACAAACAGGAGAATTATTAGCATTAGTAAGTACACCAACATTTGACTCAAATGATTTTGTAGTAGGATTAACAAATAATCAATGGAACGAATTAAATAATGATGAAGCTAAACCATTATATAATAGATTTATACAGAAATACTGTCCAGGTTCAACATTTAAACCAGTTACAGGAGCAATTGGTTTGACATTAGGAACAATTAATCCAGATGAGGACTTAGGGTACACAGGAACAAGTTGGCAAAAAGATTCAAGTTGGGGAAATTATCACGTTACAACATTAACAGCATATAATGGAGCAAAAAATTTAATGAACGCAATAATGTATTCAGATAATATATATTTTGCACAATCAACATTAAAAATAGGGGCTCAAAATTATGCAAGTAGTTTAGATAAACTTGGATTTAATGAGCAATTAGACTTTCCATTAACACTTGCAAAATCACAATATGCAGATAACAAAGGAACTTCAATTGAAGGAGAAACAAAGCTAGCTGATTCTGGATATGGACAAGGTGATATTTTAGTAAATCCAATACATATGGCATCAATTTATTCAGCATTTGCAAACGAAGGAAACATGATAAAACCGAGAATTGAATATGATGAAAGCAGAAATGGAGAAATATTAAAAGAAAATGCTATTACAAAAGAAGCAGCAGATACAATAAAAGAAGATTTAATACAAGTAGTTGAGAATCCAAATGGAACAGCAAATGATATGAAAATAAATGGATTAACAATTGCAGGAAAAACAGGAACAGCAGAATTAAAGACATCTAGTGAAGATACAGAAAGTGGAACATTAGGATGGTTTAATTGCTTTACAACAGACAGAGCAGAAGGAAATCTTTTAATTGTAAGTATGGTTGAAAATGTACAAAACAACAGCGAAGGTGGAAGCCATTATTTAATACAAAAAATTAGAAATTTGTTAGTTTAGGGACGTGCCAAATTGTTTCAAAATGAAACAAAGGGGACAGACCTTATAAAAAGTTTTAAATATTAAAAAAGCAATAATTTTTTGTTAAAAAACAGATAAAAATTATTGCTTTTGACATTTTTAGTTTACATCCGAAATTTATTTAAAATATGTTACTAAATAATAAAATTAAACATATTACAAGTCCGAAAATTATTCCAATTTCCTATCTCTAGAATTATTTAAATTTTGAGTATTTTGAACTGAATGATTTGAAGTATTACACATCCTTTCATACTCTTTACACTTAATTTTATAATCCATTTGCAAACAAAGGTAACGATAATATGAGCATGCCTGTTCATATTGCAGCATAGGATTTAGAAACGGATCTTTATACATCTCGTTAAAATCAATTTGTCCATTAGGAGACATATAATCCATATAAGGAGGCATATTATTTAAATCTCTATTACCATTAAAATCTCTATCCATAAATTTCTCCTTTCCAATTTCAAACATTAATTATAAAAAAGCAATGTTCATAAAAAAGTATATCCCTTAAGAAAATATATTGTAAAAATAGAAAAATATGCATACAACAATCTATAAATCCAGATTAAAAAAAGGAAAAACCTGAATAAAAATAAAAGTATAAAAAGCAGCAAAAAAACCGTGCAAAATTTTTCCATAAATATATGGCTTTATAGACAAATCAGTTTTTGCAGTAATACTAAAAACTTGTAAAAAAACAGAAATACCACCAAACCCAAGTAAAAAAGCAGTAATAATAAGATTAATAGAAATCTTTTTACAAGCAATAGAAGAAATACTTTGAATACCATTAGTAATCTCTAAAATTCCAGTTAAAAGGCCAGAAGCAAAATTAGAATCAATATGTAGAAAATTCAAAATAGGAGAAATAGCCATACATAAAACATTCAAAACTCCACTAGCTTTTAAAATAGAAATAATACTAGAAAACAAAACAACAAATCCCCCTATTAAAAGAATAGTAGAAATACTATTAGTAATACTTTCAGCCATAATTTCACC
>CALXZZ010000037.1 GCA_944393365.1 uncultured Clostridia bacterium | reverse complement strand
ACCCATGTCTCCGCCGTGAAAGGGCGGTGTCTTAACCGCTTGACCAACGGGCCTTATATATAAAGAACTAAATAATTCTTTTACAAATTATTTAGTTTCTTTTGGTGAGCCATCCGCGACTCGAACGCGGGACAACTTGATTAAAAGTCAAGTGCTCTACCACCTGAGCTAATGGCCCATATACACTGTTCCAACCTCAATGCTTATTTATATTACAATATTTTTTCACAAAAGTCAAGACATTTGTAAAATTTTTTTGTATTTTTTGTGATTTTTTTATGTTTTTGTTATGTTATATTAGAAATTTTATATATTTTTATATAAAATTTTTAGAGTTTTGTATAGAATTTTAAATTTTTTATACAAAACTCTATTATGACACTATGCATTTAATTTTGCAACAACATCTTCAACATCAATTCCATGTACTTCGCATGCTTCTTCTAATGTTTCCATTTGAGATGCTGGACAACCAATACAATGCATTCCAACTTGTAATAATATTTCTGCTTTTTCTGGAGCTTTCTCTAAAATTTCTCCAATTCTTGTATCTTTATTAAATTCCATTATAGTTCCTCCTTATCTAATATATTCTATAAATAAATGATTATCTCTTGATGTTTTCATTTATCTTTATTTTTTAAGTTTTATAATTAAACTTTAAATATTTTATCACAAATTTTAAAAAAAGTATAGACAAATTTAAAATTTTATTGTAAAATGGTAAAAATTGTAAGGCGGTGATATTATATCTAATTTAATTAATCTATTTTTTATTACTTATATTATTTATCTTTTTATCACTTTATATTCATTTTATACATTTTTTGATATCATTTTTTTCCATAATCAGCAAGGAGCTAAATTGAAGATCAAAAAAAATTCACTTTAGAAAGCTAGGAAATTATTTTAATTTAAAAATCAATTTAAATATTTCCTTAAACTTTGTTAGAAAGGAGGTCTTTTTCTGAAATATTTAAAACCAATAATATTTTCATTAGTTTTTGTTAGTGTTTGTACGTTTTTTGCTTATGAACGACTCTATCCATTATATACGGCTCAAGAAGTAATTATAACTTATGGTATACATCCATTTGATATTTGTTCGAAAAATCCAGATTTGTGGCAGTTCTTAAAAGTATCTTATGTATTTATTTTTATATTTTCTCAATTCGTAATGAGTTATTTTCTTTATTCTAGAATTCTCCTAATATTTCAATTTTTTAGAAAGAAATTAAATTTATTATCAAAAAATAGGGATAAATCCAATTTTAAAAATTCCTATAATGATAAATCTAAAGAATTTTCTAAAAATTTTGGTAAAAACAATTATAAAAATACTCACAATTCTAAAATTTCTTTTTTAACACAAAATTCTAGTTTAAACTTATTAATTGGTGAAGATATTGATTTAAATAAAAAAATTTATCTTCCAGAAAGTGGGTTATATCAAAATTTTTTAGTAACTGGCACAATTGGCTCTGGCAAAACTTCAAGTTGTATGTATCCATTTACAAAACAGCTATTAGAGTTTAATTCAAAAAATCCTTCAAATAAAATCGGTATGTTAATTTTAGATGTTAAAGGAAATTATTATAATCAGGTCAAAAAATATGCTAAACAATTTGGTTTAGAAAAGGATTTAATAATAATTGAATTACTATCTTCTGTTTGCTATAACCCTTTGCATAAACCTAAATTGAAGCCGCAAGTTTTGGCTAATAGATTAAAAACTATTCTTTTACTTTTTTCTGAAAATAACACAGAATCATATTGGTTGGATAAAGCTGAACAAGTTCTAACTGAAGCAATCAAACTTTGTAGATTATATAATAATGGATATGTAACTTTTGAGGAAATTCATAAATTAATTACCATACCTACATATTATCAAGAAAAAATAGCTATTTTAAAAGATTTATTTATTCATTCAAAATTTTCTACTGCACAAATATATGAATTAAATAACAGTCTTGATTTTTTCCAAAAAGAATTTTTTTCTTTAGATTTACGTACTAAGGGTATATTGGTTTCTGAAATTACTCGTATTACAAATACTTTCCTGTCTGATTATGATGTTATGAGCACATTTTCTCCTCCTAGAAATAAATTGACTTTTTTAGGCTTTGAAGATGTTTTAAAAAGTGGAAAAATTGTTGTTTTAAATATGAATATTTCAGAGTATTCTTTGCTTTCTAAAATGATTGCAACTTATTTAAAACTGGATTTTCAATCTGAAGTAATTTCGAATCTTTCTAATGGTATCATTAGACCTTGTGCTTTTATATGTGATGAATATGATAAATATGCAACAAAAACAGATGGTGAGTTCTTTTCTTTAAGTCGTGAAGCTAAGTGCATAAATATTGTTAGTACTCAAAGTTATTCATCTTTGAAAAATACTCTAAAGGAAGATGCTCAAGTACAAGTCATTCTGCAAAATTTGATAAATAAAATTTGGTTTCGTACAGATGATGCTTTTACAATTGAATATGCTCAAAAACAACTCGGACAAGAAGATAAAGAAAAGATTTCTAAATCTATTTCTGAAAGTGCTCAAAAAACCCGTTTTAGCTATATTACTAATACTTTGAATTCGGAAAACTCTAATATTTCTGAAAGTTATAGCACTTATGTTCAAAAAGATTATATTTATGAAACTAAATTTTTCACACAAGAATTAGAAACTTTCACCGCTCTTACATTTTTATCTGATGGGAATAAAATTTTTCCACCAAAAAAAATTAGGATGTTACCTTATTTTAAGGATTAACTTAAATATTATTAATTTTATTGTTTATTATTTTTATATTTTTATTTATTATATTTTTTTGTTTTTGATTTTTATTTTATTATTTGAAAGGGGGTGCTATATTTGAAATTATTTAAAAAGATTTATTATATATGTTTTCTTTTTATTATTTTTACTTTATTTTCTCCTTTGTTCTCTTTTGCTTGGGGAGATCCTGAAATTGTAACAAAAATTAATTCTGCTTTTGAAAGTATTGAGGATTGGATTATAAAGATATCTACTCCTGCTGCAGCTGTTGCTGTTGGTACTGGTGTTTTTATGAAGAAATTTAGTTTTGGTGATGAAGAGAAAATAAGAACAGGTAAAAAATTAATTAAGGGCTCTTTATTTTCATATGGATTTATTCTAGCTATTGATTTAATTTTGTCAGCTATTAAATCATTGATTGGTTAAATTAGTCTTTCATTTAAACAATTAAAAGTTTATGTAATTAATTTTAAAATTATAGTTAATGCTGAATATGTTATAAGAAAGGAGGTTATGGTGTAACGGATAATGGAAAATACACAAAATACTAATGATATTACACAAATTATAATAGATACAATTAATACAATATTTGAGAATTTATTTAGTTCAATAGATAATAGCCTTTATGATGTATTAGATAAAGTAACTTTTATAAGTTCTGATATTTTAAGAGATTCTAATTTTGAGACTATTTTTGGAACTTCGGCTTCAAATGGAATTTTATTAATTGCAAATTCTCTTTTACTAGGTTTTTTGCTCTATTATGCTATTAGATATTTAATGGCTCATCTGACATTTACACAATCTGAACTTCCTTTTCGTTTTTTAATTAAACTTGTACTTTGTGGAATATTTATGAATTTTTCTTTTTCTTGTTTAGAATTGTTTTTAGATTTAAATAATAATATTTCTCTTGCAATTCGTTCTCTTGGTGAGCATTTGTTTAATAAAGAAATCTGTTTTTCAGAATTGATTACTACTATTAATACACAAATGGCAATTGATACAAATTCCTTAAATCTTTTTTCTTTAGATGGCTTGATAAAAAGTATTTTAAGTGTATCTTTGCTTAGTTTAGTATTTTCATATTCTTTGAGATATGTTTTTGTTAAAGTTTTTATTTTGCTTTCGCCTTTTGCAATTTTATCATTAAGTTTGCAAAATACAAATTGGTTTTTTAGAGCGTGGTTTCGTAACTTATTTTCTTTATTATTTTTACAAATTATAGTTTCATTGGTTTTATTAATTCTATTTTCAATGGATTATTCAGCTTCTAATTTGTTTGTAAAATTTATTTATGTTGGTGGAATTTATGCTTTGATTAGGGCAAATTCATTTATACGTGAATTTATCGGTGGAGTTTCCACACAAGTTACACAATCTGTAAAAAAAATCTTTTAGTTTTAATATTTAAATTTTTTTGAAAGGAGGGCTGCTTTTGAAGTTTGTTTTTCCTCAAAATTATAACTTTAAAAATAAATTGTTTGGTGTTATTGATTATACTACTGTTCTTGTTAATGTCATTTGGTCAGCTTTAGTTTTTTTAATTGTTTTTCTCCTGTTTCAAGATTGGTCTTTTAGAATATTTCTTGTTATTACTTTTTCTTTTCCTTTGCTTTTGCTTAGCATAGCTGGATTTCAAGGTGAGAATATAGTTTATGTTTTGTCTTATTTGTTTCATTTTATGTTTTGCCAAAAATTGTTTTTCTTTAGAAAAAATAATTAACTTGTTTATCTATTCTAAAAGAAGATTAATTGTTTTTTATTTGTATTCATAATATTTTTCTGAAAGGAGGTGAAACAACTAATGGAAATTAATAAAAATATAATTAATTTAATTAAAAGAAATGATACTAAATTTAAAAATATAAATTTTAATCAGAATGAAAGATTGAAAAAGGAATTTTATATATCCTTAAAAAATTACGAATTTGAATTAGTTGAAAAATCAGCATATGAAATAGCTTTATGGATTGAATCAAATGAAAAACATCTTTCTGCATCAAAACAAATTAATTATACAAAATATAATTCCGGAGAAATTTTATTAGTTGATTTAGGCTCAAATAATTATGAGGGCGAATTTTCATATATCCATCCTGCAATAGTAATGAAAGAAACATCAACTAAAATATTTATAGTGCCATGTTCAAGTGGAGAGCCTAGAAGAAATTCTTATGGAATTGTATATCCTGAATATGAAGTAGGAAATATTAATGATGGCTTTCAGAAAAATACTGTTGTTATGTTATATGAAGCCAGATTTATTGATAAAAATAGAGTTATTTCTAAATTAGGTAAAACAACATTTTCTTTCTTTAATAAGGTTTCTAAAAAATTGTGTTATCAATTGTCTCTTTCAATTTATTAAAAATATTTATTTTTTGTTGACTTATAATATCCTAAATGTTATACTATACATAAATAAAGAAGGCATTATGCCTTGCCGTGGGAGCAATCTCATGATGCGAAGTTCCATAGCTTAATACTTGATAACAAGTGTTAAGCTATATTTTTTTCAATTAAATTTCGAAACTTATCATTCTATTAAAAATTTTGTTTGTCCCTTGAATTTTTTGTCTAAAAAAGATATAATTCTATTTGCAACAAAAAACATTTTATTATATATAAAATTTACAGTCAAAAGATAAACGGTTATAGGGAAACCTCAATAAAACAAAACCTAAATACACAAAACAAGGGGAAAAATAAGATGAAGTTAGAACAAAACGAAAAACCACTATTATTTTCTGAAACAACAATTCCAGATATCTTTTTTGCAGAACATTTATCAGAATTACCAGGAGATTATCTAAAAATTTATTTATATTTAATTTTTTTATCTAAATATGGTAAAGATATTAAATTAACAGATTTATCAAAAAAATTAAATATCCCTTTAAAGGTTATTAATGATGGTCTTAAATTTTTAGAAGAACATGAATTAGTAATTAAAAAAACTACTGGATATATAATTGTTGATTTACAAGAAGCTACACTTCATAATTTATATACCCCTAATTTAACTATGTCTAAGGAAAAAGTAGAAAAAACTGCTAAAAATAAATTTAGAGCTAAAGCTATTGAGCATATTAATAATATGTATTTTCAAGGTATTATGGGACCTTCATGGTATAATGATATTGATATTTGGTTCAACAAATATGGTTTTGATGAACAGGTCATGATAGCTTTATTTGATTATTGTTATAATCGTAGCGCTATGCATCGTAATTATGTTCAAACTGTTGCAGAAGCATGGGCTTCTAATAAAATTAAAACATGGAATGATTTGGACCAATATTATGCTAAACAAGAAAATTTGAATAAATATAAAAAGACAATTGCTAAAAAGTTAGGAAAACATGGTGGATTAACTCAATATGAAGAAGCATATATTGAAAATTGGGTTTTGAATTTTGGCTATGATATGAATATTATAGAAATTGCTTTAAAAAGAACTACATATAAACAAAATCCTACTTTTGAGTATATCAATAAAATAATTACTGATTGGCATGAGAGAAATTTGAAAACTCCTGAAGAGGTTAATGCTTTTATTGAGCAAAGAAAAGTTCAAGAAAAAAACACAAAAGAATTGAAATCTAAAGTTAAAAAAGCAAATTATGAACAAAGAAATTATGATAATCTTGACTTTTTATATGCTAATCCAGTAAAAAAAGAAAATTAATATTTTTACATTTATAAATAGGAAAGGTTGGTATTTTGCATGTCTAATGAGGTTTTAAATTCTTTACTAAGAGAATATGAACAAAAAAAGTTAAATGCTGAATTAGATTTAGAAAAAAGAAAAACTGAATTATATAAAAAATTGCCGGAATTGCAAAAAATAGATGATGAAATTAATCATCTTTCTTTTCAAACTGCAAAAAATATATTAAATAAAAATGCATCTATTTCAACTTCTGATTTCAAACAAAAGATTGAAGAATTAAAATATAAAAAAGCATGTATTTTACATGATGCCAACATTCCTGCAGACTATTTAAAACCTCATTATTCTTGTTCTATTTGCAATGATACTGGTTATGTAACAAAAAATAATTATGAAACTGAAATGTGTTCATGTTTAAAACAAAAATTATTAGACATTTCATTTAATAAATCAAATATGTCAAATTTAGATAAAGAAAACTTTGATACTTTTAACGCAAATTTGTATTCTGATGATGTTGATATTGCTAAATATAAATTTAATATTTCACCTCGTACGAATATTTTAAATATTAAACAAAAATGTATCGAGTTTGTAGAGAACTTTGATAATCCAGATTCTAAAAATTTATTGTTTACAGGAAATACTGGTTTACGGAAAAACTTTTATGTCTAATTGCATAGCAAAAGAATTGTTGAAAAAAGGGAAAACCGTTCTTTATCAAACAGCTCCTGTATTGCTTGAAAGCGTAATAGATTACAAGATGAGTAAGCAAAAAAACTACTCTGAAAATATTTTAAAATCTGTTTTGGAATCTGATTTGTTAATTATTGATGATTTAGGAACTGAAAGTTTAAATAGTATGAAATTAAGTGAGTTGTTTAATATAATTAATACTAGAATTTTGAATTTAAATCAAAAAATAACTAAAACTATTATTTCTACTAATTTGAATATACAAGATATTTTTAGGAATTATGAAGAACGTATTGGTTCTCGTATTGCAGGTTATTATGATATTTATTGTTTCTTTGGAGATGATTTGAGATTTAGAAAAAGATAAAACTTAGTAAAATATTATTTTTACTAAGTTTTATCTTTTTTTGTTAGATGTGTCCCCATTTGGACAAAAATGTCCAAACGGAAACGTCCCTAAATGGACATTTGTCCATCATTTTCAATTTCGTCTGGTGTTAGAGTTTCAATACTTACAACCTTTCCACCATCATTAGTTCTCATAAGAGTTACACCTTGTGTTGATCTACCAAGAACACTTACATCTTTTACACTAATTCTAATAATTGTTCCTGTATCTGTAATTAACATTACATCATCATCTTCAGTTGCAATTCTTACACCTACTAATTTTCCTGTTTTTTGTGTGATTTTGTATGTTATTACTCCTTTTCCACCTCTGATTTGTACTCTGTATTCATCCAATTCTGTTCTCTTTCCAAATCCATTTTCAGTAATTGCAAGTAACGTAGCCTTTCCTCCTGCTATAACTGATTCCATTCCGATCACTTCGTCACCTTCATCTAATCTAATACCTATAACTCCTTGAGAAACTCTACCAATTGGACGTACATCTTTTTCATCAAATGTTATACACATACCATTTCTAGTAACTAATACAACATTATCTTGTCCATCTGTTAGACGTACTGCAATTAATTCATCTTCTTCTTTTAGAGTTATTCCTTGAAGTCCAGTTTTTCTATTTGAATCATATTCTTTTAATGCTGTTTTCTTTATTAATCCATGTTTTGTTGCCATTAATAAATATTTGTCATCTGCAAAGTTTTGGATTGGAATAACTGCTGATACCTTTTCTCCAGGGTCAAGGCTAAGTAAATTAACAATTGCTGTTCCTTTTGCTGTTCTTCCAGCCTCTGGTATTTCATATCCTCTAAGTTTATATACTTTACCTTTATTGGTGAAGAATAGAATTACATCATGTGTAGATGCTGTAAAGATTTGTTTTACAAAATCTTCTTCTCTAGTTGCTATTCCAGTAATTCCTTTTCCACCTCTTCTTTGGCTTCTATATGTATCTATTGGCATTCTTTTGATATATCCAAAGTGTGTTAATGTTACTACTGTTTGTTCTTCTTTTATTAAGTCTTCAATATCAATTTCGCCTTCTGCTGCAACTATTTTTGTTTTTCTGTCATCTCCAAATTTATCTTTTACTTCTAGTAATTCTTCTTTTATGATGTCATATACTAATCTTTCACTATTTAAAATGGCTCTTAAATGTTCGATTAATTCCATCAATTGTTTATATTCTTCTTCTATTTTTTCACGTTGCAAACCTGATAATGTTTTTAATCTCATATCTAAAATTGCTTGTGCTTGGATGTCTGTTAGACCAAATCTTTCCATTAATCTTTCTTTTGCATCATCATATGAAGAACGAATTATTTGGATTACTTCATCAATATAGTCTAATGCTATTTTTAATCCCTCTAAGATGTGTGCTCTTGCTAGGGCTTTGTCTAAATCAAATTGTGTTCTTCTTAAAATAACATCTTTTCTATGGTCAATATATACATCTAATTCTTGTCTTAGAGTTAATATTTTTGGCTCTCCATTTACTAATGCAAGCATTATAATTCCAAATGTTGTTTGCATTTGTGTGTGTTTAAATAATTGATTTAAAACAACTTGTGCATTTGCATCTCTTTTTAATTCGATTACAACTCTAACTTTTTCTTTTCTGTCTGATTCATCTCTACATTCAGAAATTCCTTCGATTTTCTTTTCTTTTGATAAGTCAGATATTGTTTTAATTAAGTTAGCTTTATTTACTTGATATGGTAAAGATGAAACTATAATTCTTTGTCTATTACCACTCATTTCTTCTATGTTTGTTTCAGCTCTTAATGTTATTTTTCCTCTACCTGTTTTATATGCTTGTTTGATTCCAGCTGTTCCTAAAATTATACCTTCTGTTGGGAAGTCTGGTCCTTTTATAACTGACATTAAATCTTCATCTGAAACATTGTCTTCATCAATTATTTTTATAATTCCATCAATTAATTCTGATAAGTTATGTGGTGGAATGTTTGTTGCCATACCTACGGCTATTCCTGAAGAACCATTTGCAAGTAATGCTGGAATTCTTGCAGGTAATACTGTTGGCTCTTGTAATCTATCATCATAGTTTGGCATAAAATCAACTGTATTTTTCTCAATATCTGTTAGCATGTATTGGGCAATTTTAGCCATTCTTGCTTCTGTATACCTCATGGCTGCTGCTCCATCTCCGTCAACAGAACCAAAGTTTCCATGTCCGTCAATTAGTGGGTATCTCATTGAGAAATCTTGTGCCATTCTAACCATTGCATCATATACTGAACTGTCTCCATGTGGATGGTATCTACCTAAAACTGAACCTACTGTGTTTGCACATTTACGATATGGCTTGTCTGCTGTTATTCCGTCTTCATGCATTGCGTATAGGATTCTTCTATGTACTGGTTTTAAACCATCTCTTGCGTCTGGAAGGGCTCTTGATACGATAACACTCATGGCGTAATCAATGTATGCTGTTCTCATTTCTTTTTCGATGTCTCTTTCGATTATTTTTCCGTCAAATCTTTCTTGTCTTTCTTCCATTGTTTTCCCTCTTTTCCTTTATTTTTCTACATTTGTATTATACTAAAACAAACCTAATTTTGCAAGTAAAATCGGCAAAAAATTTAGGGAATTCATCGTTTGAGCCACTTTGGTCACTTTGGGGACAGGTTCCGACTGACCACTTTTGGCTAATTGGGTACAGGTACATTGTATCCATTTTTGGTCAATGTAAACCTGTCCCCAAACTAACCATCTCTATAACAAGTGTGTTGCATATAACGGAATGGATTTTATATTATTACTAAGACCAAAGTTTTTACTAGATATTCGTATACTGTATTTAGGTTTGTATCTTTTTATATAGTAATTTAAACTTTTTGATGTAGTATTATCTGATGCTTTTACTTCAATGGGTATAATATCTCCATCTATGTTTATTAGAAAATCAACTTCATACATTCCACTATTTAATTGCCAGTAGTATAATTCTCTATTTTTAGCAAATAAGATTTCTGCTACATAATTTTCTGCTAAAATTCCTTTATATATCATGTTTTTATTTGATATAATTTCATTTACGCTAATTTTTGCTAATGCTCTTAATAATCCCATATCACTTAGATATACTTTAAATGTATTGTCTGTATACGCCTTTAATGGTGATTTTGGTGTCTTTATATTATCACACTTTAAAATCATATTACTAGAAATTAGCCAATCTAGAGAACTTTCATACTCCCTAGCTCTTGCTGATTTTTCTACTAGAGAATATTTGAATTTTTTATTTTCTTTTCCTAATTGAGCTGGTATTGAATTATATATTCTTGCATTTCTTATGCTTTCAATGTTTTGTGTATATTTTGCCATGTCTGCTATGTATGATGTTATTATTATATTATTTATTTCATCATCAAATTTTGTTATGTTTTTTTCGTTATCTATGTAATTTAAAATAGCTGCTGGCATTCCTCCTATGCATATGTATTCATAATATAGCTTTAGAGCTTTTTCATGCAAACTTTCTATCATTGGTGTCATATTTTTATATGAATTTTCTATTGTTTTTAATAATTTTTCTTCTCCTATTGCTAATAAAAATTCTTCAAAATCCATTGGATATAGATAATCAATCCATACTTTGCCTACTGGAAATGAACTTTTAAATCTGTTTATCTTTACCCCTAAAAGACTGCCTGCACAAACTATTTTATACTCTTTTTCACTTTCACAAAAATATTTTAATGAACTGATTGCTCTTTCTGATACTTGTATTTCATCTAAAAATATGATTGTATTTTCAATATTTATATCTATATTTAGTATCGTTTCAATGTTTAATATAATTTCTTCTGGTACAATAGTTTGTTCAAATACTTTTGCTATATCTTCCATTTTATCTAAGTTTATATATATATAGTTTTCAAATTCATTTTTGCAAAATTCCTGTAATATATATGTTTTACCTGTTTGCCTTGCACCAACCAACATATATGGCATTTTTATTTTTTCTTTTTTCCATTTCAATAAATTTTGATATATTTTTCTTTGCATATATTTACGCCTCCTTTCATATATTATACTTCTTTTTGATATTTTAGTCAATAAAAAACGTGATTAAATCACGTTTTTTATGGTATAATTTCGTGGTATTATCACGTTTTTGATGTTATGGTTAGTTTGGGGACAGGTTTCGACTGACCATTTTTGGTCAGTTTAGGGACGCCACTTTTATCCTATTATTTTTCTTTGTTTTTTAAACAGTTTATCATTAAATTTACTCCATCTATAAAGCCTTGTCTGTACATTTCTTTGTTGTATTTTGTTATTTTTATATTATAGTTATCTTCAATTTTATTAAATATATCTTTTAATTCTTTTGGATTATTTGAGTTTCCAATGGCCGTTTCTGTATTTATTGTTTTTAATTCTTCTTTTATTTCTTTATTTGCTTTTTTTATTATTTTATCTATTTGTTCTTCTTGTGAGTTGTATATTATTTCTATTATGTTTTTTTCTTGTAATTTTTCTTCTTCCATCTTTTTACCTTTTCAATATAACTTTATAATAATATTATTAGTTATATTGCCTTTCTTTTATATTATCCTTTTATTTTATTATTTATTTTTTATTTATTTTTATACTTTTATAGTAAATATATTTCTAATATTTCAATTTCTCCTTTTGAATTTAATTCTCCATAAAAACTAATGTAATCATTTTTTACTAATTTTTTATAACAAAAATCTGCTATTTCATTATATCCTTTTACTGTAATTATACTTTTATTATTTAATTCAATTTGAAGTATTGATATTGAATAATATTTTTTATTATTTACTATAAATTTAAAATCTATTTCACTTACTATTTTTCCTATTAAAAAACATATATTCATTTTTTATTTTTGTATTAATAATTAAACTACCTCCTTCAAAACTAATTTTATTTTATATATTAATTATGCATATTTTTAATATTCTATTTATATAATAAATTTGGTAAAATAAGTATATTCAAATATATTATCCATTTTACTAATACCTATTTTACTGATACATTTTTACCTATTCAGGAAGGAATAAATCTCTTTAATACTAATACTTTTACTGTATATATTCCTTGAAATATATAATCTGAAAATTGTATTAGAGTGTGAGGCGGGAAGAATTGTTGCTGTTCGTATTGTTCGGATTGTTGTTGTTGCGATTACTTGGTGAATTGCTGTTGTTGTAGTTACCGACCTCTATTAACTCGATTGTTGGTGTTGTTAGCCTTTCGATTTATCCCTATTTTATTCTATTTTTTAAGAATTTTTAATTCACTTATGGGGTTAATTATAAATAAAAGAATAATTTTCTTTCTAAGTTGTATGTATCTGCTATTTTTATATATCCCATATGTCCTGCTAAATACCTTTTAGCTTCTTTGCTTGTAATTTCTCCTTGTTTTATTTTTTCTTTTAAAACTTTAGCTTTTTTCTTTAATTTTCTTTTTCCTTTATCTCGTATTTTTAGTCTATATTCATTTATTTTGTACCCACAAAAATTCACTCCTTGTTTATTTTTAAATATTTGTGTCTTTTTATTTAATTCTAATTGTAAATTTTCTTTTAGAAAAATTTTTATTTTTTCTAATATTTCTTTTGCTTCTTTTTTGGTTTTTACTAGAATTACATTATCATCGAGATAGCGAAAGTACCACTTTACTTTTAATTCATGTTTTATATATTGGTCTACTTCATTTAAATATATATTTGCAACCATTTGTGATGTATAGTTTCCTATTTCTAATCCTTTTTCTCTTTTTTGAGCATATAGGATTTCATTTATTAACCACAATAAATCTTCGTCTTTTATTTTTCTTTCTATGATATTAAATAATATTTCTTTATTTATATTATCAAAATACTTAGCTACATCCATTTTTAATATGTAATATTCATTCCATATTGTTTTACAATGTCTCATTGCTTTTTGTACATCTAAGCATGCTTTATGCATTCCTCTATTCTTTAAACAAGCATATGATGTATTTACAAATTGTGGCACAAATGTTGGCTCTAGAAAATTATCTACTAACCATCTATGTACTATTCTATCTATGTATCTTGATTTTTCTATTTTTCTTAATTTAGGTTCTGTTACATAAAATACACTATATCCTCCATGTTTATATGTCTTTGTTTGTAATTTTTCTAATAGCCACATTATATATTCTTCTTGTTTTAAATTAAATAAAATTGTTTCTTTCCTGTACCCTTTGCCTTTTCTTGATTTTTTATGTGCTTCTAGTAATTTTTCATATGTTAAATATTTATAATATTTATTTCTTATTGTTTTTGGCATAGTATTTTATTAGTCCTCCCAATATTTTTCCTATTTCATATATTAATTCCATTGATACTTTAAATTTCTTTTCATCTATATATTTATTTTTTAGCATTATCCTTAATAAAATTCTTTGATAACTTATTTTTGTGTCAATTATATTCAAATAGTATAATCTTTGATATTTATCTATTTTTTCTATATATAATATGTTTTCTAGTGTTTGATACATTGAATTTTTGAATTCGTTTCCAATGTTGAATTTTTCAATTCTTGGTAATTTTAATATTATTTCTAACATATATTGTATGTATCTTTCATATTTTGGAATTAATTGTAAGCCATTTTCTTTCATTTTTCTTTTTCTCTTTCTTGTGCTAGTTTCTTTAAATTTTCAACATATTCTTTTGTACTTTTAATTCTATTTTCTTTATACCAACATTTTTCACAATTAATATTATTGGCTTTTTCGTCTACATATCTTCCCTCTAATCTAAATATTTCTTCATATTTTTGATTTTCTTTTTTGTAATCATATATTATATATCCATACCCTGAATTTATTAATTTTGGTATTGCTACTTCTATTCCTCTAACTGGTATTCCGCATTTACAAATTTTTTCTTTGAAACATACTGGTATATATCCTAATATGTTATGCAGTAATACCGCATCTTTTCCTATTGCACAATAAAATATTCCATTTCTCACTAATACTATTTTTCCTTTGTTTTCATGTTGTAATTTCTTTACTATTTCATAATATTTTGACATTTTTACCTCCTTCAAGGCACAAAAAATGAGGTACCTCTTTTATTTATTGGTACCTCTTTTATTTATTGGTACCTCTTTTATTTATTGGTACCTCTTTTATTTATTG
>CALXZZ010000036.1 GCA_944393365.1 uncultured Clostridia bacterium | reverse complement strand
TTCTGCTGGAAGTATTCCTCTAATTATAGATATTTGCAATATATTAGATATTACTCCAAACTATATTTTTGATAAAGCTTTAAATATAAATAAATTAAATAATTCCATTAATATAATAGATTCTCAAACTTTAATATATTATCAAAAACTAAAAACTGAAAATAAAGAATTTGTTAGTGAAACAATTAAGCATCTTTATAATATGCAAAAAAAGAGATAAATACAATAAAAATAGAAAGATTGTTGTAAATAGTAGTCTTTCTATTTTTATAACTATTATATTTTTTCGCATAATAATTTAGGTGTATTTTTTAAACCTCTAATAGCTGATAGTATTATCAAAAATTCTGTAATAGATGCTATATATGAATATACATTTATATCATATATAATCCATAATACAGATATTATAATTTGACCTGTTTTTATATTTTTTGTATCTTTTTGTGAAACGTTTAATATACTTAATATTGAATTTATTATTGGTATAATATCAAATACTTCCTTATATGCAGCAATACCCACTATAAATGAAATAAGAATAAATAAAACCACTATATAATTATAATACTGTTTCCTATTTTCAAAAATAGAGAATACCAAACTTCTAATCATATTTATTAAGTATATCAACATTCCAGAATATGCTCCTAATAAAAAATATTGTATAGTATATAAAGAAAATGAATATGTTTGCCATGTTAAAATTGCTTTTTTAGTATATTTTTGCATGCTTATAACAAATAATATTAATCCAAATACACATAGTATTTGACTAATAATATATGTTATCATCTTATATCCCCCCTAAAAAGAGAACAGAATAAGCTGTTCTCTTTAGTTTAAAAAATTAATATTGTCTACCCCAAATTACCATTTTATCTGCTTGTTTTCCGCAACAAACACATTTATTTGATAATTCTTCTTGTTCAAAAGGTATACATCTAGATTTTGCTCCTGTAATATCGTGTATTTTTTCTTCACATTCTTTGTCTCCACACCACATAGCCTTTATATATCCTTGGTGTTCATTGATATTTGTTATAAATTCATCCATATTAGTAGCTATAGTTGTTCTATCTTCAACATTTTTTTTGCATTCATTATACATTGTTTTTTGTATATCTTCTAAAATAGTTTCTAAATTATCCTCTAATTCATTTAAATTTATCTCTATCTTCTCTGCGGTGTCTCTTCTAACTAATACACATTTGTTATTTTCTATGTCTCGTGGACCTATTTCAAGCCTTATTGGAACTCCTCGCATTTCCCAATCATTAAATTTATATCCTGGAGAATATTGATCTCTTTTGTCTAACTCTACTTTGTATTTCTTTGACAATATATTATATAGTTCTTCCGCTTTTTCTTTAACTCCTTCTTTGTGCATAGCTACTGGTACTATGACCACTTGAATAGGAGCTACTTTTGGTGGTAGTTTTAAACCTCTATTATCTCCGTGTGCCATTATTACAGCCCCTATAAGTCTTGTACTAATTCCCCAAGATGTTTGGTATGCATATTCTTCTTTTCCTTCTCTATTTTGAAATTTTATGTTAAAAGGTTTAGAAAAGTTCTGTCCAAAATAATGTGAAGTACCAGCTTGCAAAGCCCTTCCATCATGCATTAATGTTTCAACTGTATATGTGCTATCAGCTCCAGCAAATTGCTCTTTTTCTGTTTTTTTACCTCTTAATACTGGTATTGCTAATAAATTCTCTATAATATCTGCATATACATTAAGCATATCTAAAGTGAATTTCTTGGCTTCTTCATCAGTTTCGTGTATAGTATGCCCTTCTTGCCATAAAAATTCTCTTGAACGCAAAAATGGTCTTGTTTCTTTTTCCCATCTTATTACATTACACCATTGATTATATAAATATGGTAAATCTCTCCAAGAAGTTAACCATTTTGAATACATTGTTGAAAACATTGTTTCAGAAGTTGGTCTGACACATAATCTTTCTTCTAGTTTTTCTTCTCCACCAACAGTCACCCATGCAACTTCTGGTGCAAAACCTTCAACATGATCTTTTTCTTTTTGTAGTAAATTTTCTGGTATCAATACAGGCATACTTATATTTTTTATCCCATGCTTTTTAAATTCATTATCTGCGTATTTTTGTATATTTTCCCAGATTGCATATCCATATGGTCTTATTGCTATAAATCCTTTTGCTGCTGTATAATCAGCTAATTCTGCTTTTATTACTATATCAGTATACCATCTTGCAAAATCTTCGTCTATATTTGTTATTTCTTTAACAAAATCTTTATTATTCATTTTTATCCCTCTTCCTATTGATAATAATCTTGCATATTATATACTATTATTTTCTGATTTTCAATAGTTTTATTTTCTGTTACTGTTATTAGTAATTAATTCTGTAATTTTTTATTTAAAAAGTTTCAATTTTTGAGTTTACTTATTCTCATTTGTTATAATTTCTCCTAATGTATCAAAAAATTGTGTTATCCAATTTTCTATTACATTCTTATCATATCTTTCGCTATGATAATAAAAATTAAATGCTAAACTGTCTTTCAACTCATTAATCACTAGATGTAAACCTGGAACTCTTTTAAAAGTAATATTATTAAATACTTGAAATTCTTTTTCTTCTACTTTAGTTAATATTTCTATTACTCTATATTTATCATTTTGTTTTTTCTCATTTTTTGGTTTATAATTAGTATAATTTATCCCTATATCTGAAAAATAAGTTTCAATTGGTAATGTACTATATTCTGGTATTATATTGATTAAGTCGCTTACTGGATAAGATGACCTAGAATTGATTTCTATAATTTCATTATTACATTGTTCTATAAGTTCTCTATCTGTAATTCCTTTGCTTGTATATAATTTTAATGGAAATGGTGCTGAAAAAGGTCCTATTGTATTTTTAAATTTTGTATTACTTCTACCATTAATAATAGTTGCAATAGTTATGATATCTTCATTAACTAATTTCGAAATGAATCTAGCATAGCTTGCTAATATTATTGAAAATCTACTAACATTTATTTTTTGTGCAATATTGTCTATTTTGTCTATGTAATCTTTTTTCTTTGATATAGTTATTTTTTCTGCTTTTCTTGGAAAACCTAAATCTTTTTTATCTGTATTAGGTAGCATTGTTATTTTACCATTCCCATAAAGTCCTTTAAAGTATTCTCTGTCGAACTTCATATCAGTATTCATATAATTATTCTGCCACCTTATGTACTCATCATATCCTACTACGTCTTTATTTAAATTGATTGGTTCATCAAACATCATATTGCAATAAAATTCCTTAAATTCTTTTGAAAAAGTAGATACAGATGATCCATCAAAATCTAAATGTTGTACTCCTAATAAGATAGCAAACTTGTTCTTTTCCATATCTATAACTTTTATTGTCCATGAAATTCTTTCATAAGGTGATGGCATATTATCAAACATATTTCTTATTATATTGCTAATATTTTCTATTTTTTCTTTTTCGTTTAAAGTTTTAAAGTTATATATAATTGGTTCATTCATCTTTATAATGTCATCTATCTTCACTTCTTTTATTTTACTTTTTGGAAAATACCATCGTAATGATATATGTCTTTCTAATACTTTTTTTAGACTGTCTATGAAACATTTTTCATTAAAAGGATAATCATATACTATAGGAATAACTCTTTCTCCATATTTCTTTTCTATTAGTTTTAACCATCTTCTTTCTTGAAATGATGGATTTAGATTTTTATTTTCAGTATTTTTTTCATTTTCATTTTTTTCTTGTACTCTTGTATTAATTATTTCTATTATACTTTTTATATTTGGATTTTTATATATAAAGTTAGGTTCTAACTGTATCTTCAAATCTATCTGTATCTTATTCCTGATTTCAATAGATGAAAGAGAATCTAATCCTAATTTAATCAACGATATTTCGTCGTTATCAATGTGAGCTCCTATTATCTCTTCTACAGTATTTTTTACATATGAAGGTATATCTTCTATTTTTATTTCTTCTTTAGTTTCTTCTTTGTTATTTGCTTGTTTTTCTTCATTTATATTTGAAACATTTTTATATAAACTATTTTTCTCAAAGCCATAATATTGTATATATTTTTCCCAATTCATAGGTAATACTGCAATTTGTTCTATATTTTCTTTTAAAATGCATTCTAATGCAGTTATTCCAACAGTTGGAGAAATTCCTAAAAATCCTTTTCTGTTTAGTTTATCCATAATATTATTAGTGCTTGCTAAATGTCCTACTTTTTCCCAAGTTCCCCAATTTATTGAGTTTACTGGTAATCCTTCTTTACTTCTTATTATTGCTAATGAATCTAAAAAAGAATTTGCGATAGCATGATTTACTTGTCCTGCATTTCCAATAAATGCTGCTGCTGAAGAAAACAAATTAAAAATCTCTAAATTTGGAAAATACTTTTTACTTAAAAGATGTTGATTCCAAGCACCTATAAATTTTGGTATTAACACTTTTTCCATTTTTTCATAATTTATCTTATTTAATGTTGCATCATCAATTACACCTGCCAAGTGAAAAATACCTTTAACTTTATCCTGATAATGCTTTAAATCTTGTTCTATGAATAATTCTAATTTTTCTTTTTCTGCAACATTTACATTTTTTATAATTATAGGACATTTATATTCTTCTGATATTTTTTGAATTTCATCCTCTTCAATATCAGTTGGTTCTCTTCTGTTTAAAAGTATAATTTGTCCAACTTTTCTTTCTGCCAACCATCTAGTAATTAGTTTTCCTATGCCACCTAATCCACCAGTTACTATATAAATCCCACTATTATCAAAATTATACTTATCATTACTCTTAATTTTTTTTGACACTATTTCATATATATATCTTTCTCCATTCTCATTATATAATACTGTATTATCTTTGTTTGTATTATTTGTCTCCATTAATATTTTGCTATATATATTTTGACTTGTATTAAATAGAATTTTATAAAATTTTATATTTCTATTTTCTAATTCTGCTACCTGTAACAATGATATATATATATTTCTAATAATTATGCTTTGAATTGTATTGTCATCTTGAATATCTACAAAATAGAATTCATTTACTATTTCAATATTTGCCAAATAATTAATAATCTCTATTAATTCTAAAGTTTTTTTAGTGATTTTTTTTGTATCTATTATATTATTATTTATGAAATCAAAATGCTCTAAAAGTAATATAACTTTATATTGTTTATCTTTATCAATACTATTCAATTCTGATTTAAAATTATCTTTTTCTATTAATTTAACTTTACTATTTTTCTCAATTTGTTCAATATATTTTCCTTGCTTTTTATCATATATAATTATTAAATCATTATTAGTATTTTCTTCTAAATTATCACTAATTTCTTTTCTTATTTTTTCTTTTTTATAAAATATATTATTCAAATTAACTTGCTGTTTACCTTCTATCCAATATTTTGTTTTCATAAATTCATAGGTTGGAAGGCTTACTTTTTTGCAATTATTGTACATTTTTTCGAAATTTATATCTATATTATTAAGGTAAATTTGGCTCAATGAAAAATATATTTGTTGTAAATCTTCTTTTTCCTTTTTTAAACTAACAATCCATAAGTTATTATTATTAGGTAGATCTTCCATAGCCAATCCTAATAACGTTGGACTTGCTCCAATTTCAATAACAATATTTTCTTTTTCATCTTTCAAATTCTTCAATGCTTCTGAAAATTTAACGGTTTCTACTAAATGTTTACACCAATATTCTTTATCTTGTAGTTGTTTTGCTCCAATTTTACCTGTTACTGTAGAAATTATTTCTTTGTTTGGTTTATTGATTTTTATATCTTCTAACATTTTTCTAAACATAGGTACATACTTTTCCAATTTTTTAGTATGACCTGCTGTACTAACATTTAATATGTCATTTTGAATATTTTTGTTATTTAAAATATCAGAAAGCCTGTTAATCTCGTCTTTTTCTCCTGACAATACTAATAATTCTTTAGTATTAATTGCTGCAATATCTAATTGGATTTTTTCTTTCTTTAAAATTTTATCAAGTTCTTCTGCTTTTGTTCTAACAGAAATCATTCCAAGTTCATTTCCTAATTTTTTTAATATTTTTCCTCTTTCAATTAATATTTTAATTGTATCTTCTATTGAAAATATCCCTGTAACACAAGCTATTGTATATTCTCCTAAACTATGACCTATTAATATATCTGGAATAATTCCAATTTCAATCCAAAAATTATATAGTGCATATTCTATTGAAAATATAGCAATTTGATTATTTTCAATATCTTCTATTTTTTCTTCATTGGTTATAATTTCTAAAATAGATTTTCCTGTTATTTCTTTATATCTTTCTTCACATTTATCAAAATATTGTTTAAATATTTTATTGTTCTTATATAAATTCATACCCATATTCACATATTGAGTACCATTACCTGAGAATAAAAAGATATTTTTTCCTTTTTTTCTATCTTTATTTATTATTTTTACATTGCTGTTTAATTTGTTCTGCAAATTTTCTTTAGAATCAAAAATGATAGCAGTTCTATATGACAAATTTTTTCTACCAGTATTCAGAGTATAACTCATATTTTTTAAGTTTATATTATCTGTATTTTCAAGGAATATTTTATATTTTTCTATCATTTTCTCTACACTTTGTTTTGTATTTGCAGATATTGTTAGTAAATTTGTTTCTTTTTTGTTTTCTTTTTCTATAGTATCATCTTTGTATTCTTCTAATATTATATGTGCATTTGTTCCTCCTAATCCAAATGCACTAATAGCTGCACTTCTTGGAAATTTATCTTGTTTCCATTCTTTTAATTTATTATTTATATAAAATGGTGAATTTTCTAATTTAATGCTTTTATTAATACTTTCGAAATTATTCATAGGGGGAATTTTTTTATTTTTTAAAGCCATTGCTACTTTTATTATTGAAGCCATCCCTGAAGCCCATCCAGAATGACCTATATCATTTTTTATACTTCCTATAGCACAGTAATTCTTTTTATCTGTTTTATATGCATTCTTTAAAGCTGTTATCTCTATTGCATCTCCTACTTTAGTTCCTGTTCCATGTGTTTCAATGTATTCAATGTCTTCTGGTTTTTTCCCTGAATTTTTCAATGCCCTTTTTATAACTCTTGTTTGTCCCTCTACACTTGGTGCTGAAAATCCAACTTTATTGTTTCCATCATTATTAATAGCACTTCCTTTTATAACTGCATAAATATTATCATTATCTCTTTTTGCTTTACTTAATGGTTTTAATAATATACACCCTATTCCGTTGCTAAAAACCGTTCCTGATGCGTTTTCATCAAATGCCTTGCAATTTCCATCTTTAGAAAAAACCATATCCTCACTATATTTGTAATCTTTATTATTGGGTAGCATTATAACTGAAGCACCTGCTATTGCATAATCACATTCGTTATTTTTCAAACTTTGACATGCCAAATGAATTGCAACCAAAGATGTAGAACAAGCTGATTGTACATTTATACTTGGTCCTAATAAGTTAAAAGCATATGAAGTTTTTGTAGCAATAAAATCTTTATCATTATTGTATAATATTTGCATATTTTTCATTGAACTTATCATGTTTACATCATTATCAATTTGTTTATTTAGGTTATTTAATAAATATGAATTTATTCCACTACCTGCAAATACCCCAACATTCATTGCTTTTTTAAACGGATTGTATCCAGCGTCTTCAAACATTTCCCAGACACATTCTAGAAACTTTCTTATTTGTGGATCCATTAGCTTTGCTTCTTTTACACTAATATTAAAAAGTTCTGTATCAAATGTATCAATATTATTTAACGGCTCATTTTTTGTTCCATTATTGTTTTTGTTTTTTATATTATTCCATAATTCAAATTGATTTTCAGCATTTGGAAATTTACATGCTATTCCTATTATAGCTATATCTTCTGATGTTGAATTTTCATTATCATTATTATCTTCTTGTGTTACTTCATTTATATTTAATGACTTTATAAATTTATTAATAGTTGGATTTTGATATAAACTTACAACTGGTAAATCTAAATCATATTTATCATTAACTTCAGCGATTAATCTATTAGCTAGAATAGAATTTCCTCCTAATTCAAAGAAATTTTTATTTTCATCTACTTCATCTAATTCTAATATACTCTTAAAAATTTGGGTTATATCATCATTTTTTATTTTTTGATTTTCTTCTGATAAATTTTCTAGCTCTTTTAAATACTTTTTATCTATTTTCCCATTTGGATTTAATGGTAATTTATCAAGAATTTTTATTTCTTTTGGTATCATATATTCTGGTAATTCTTTTATTAAGTCTTGTTTTAAACTTCTAATATAATTTTTCTCATTTATTGCCTTCTCCTTTAAAGAAATAAAACATTTTAATACTTTTGTATTGAATTTACTATTTACAGCTACAACTGCACAATCTTTTATTTCTTTATTTTTTAGAACTGTTTTTTCAATTTCTTGTAATTCAACTCTAAATCCCCTAATTTTTATTTGATCATCTGCTCTTGATGAGTACTCAATATTTCCATCTTTATTTCTTCTACAAATATCTCCAGTTTTATATATTGTAGTTCCATTATATTTTATATATCTTCTTTTTGTCTCTTCACTATTATTCATATAACTACCTGTTATACATATACCAGATATATACAATTCACCCCATTGCATTTCTTCAACTTCGTGAAGATTTTCATCTAAAATATATATTTTAACATTACTTATTTCTTTTCCAATAGGCGGAAATGTTTTCCAATCATCTATATTTCTGTCTAACGTATAGCTTGTAACAACATGAGTTTCTGTAGGTCCATATTGATTTACCAAAGTGCAATTTTTATTTTTTCTGAAAAATTCTTTTATTTTTTCTGTAATTTTTAATTGCTCACCTGCAACAATAATTTCTTTTAAATTATTGTTTTTTTCTGATTTTATATTAGCAATTTCATTAAGATATACAGGTGGCATAAAAACCCTAGTGACTTTTTCTTTATAGATAATATTTAAAATTTGTTTAAAGTCAATTCTCATTTCTTCATCTACAATAATCAATTTTCCACCTATGCATAAGGTTGAGAATATTTCTTGAAATGAAACATCAAAACTTATTGGTGCTAATTGTAAAGTTATACATAGTTTTTCTTGAAATTTATTAGATTGTTTTATTTGCCAATTAATAAGGTTAGATGCTGCTTCCATTTTTATTAGATTTCCTTTAGGTTTACCTGTACTTCCTGATGTATACATTGCATATGCATATTTAGAAATATACTGCGACTTTACATATTCTCCTTTTTTTATATTCTCATAAATTGTTATATTGCCACTTTGGGTAATTTTCTCAATTTTTTCTTTAGCTAATTCAGTTGATAATATAGCTTTTACATTAGAATTATCTAATATATATTTTATTCTTTCATTTGGGTATGATAAATCTATAGGTAAATATGTTTTTCCGGCTTTTAAAATTCCTATTATGCTAACTATCTGTTCTATACCTTTTTTCATAGCAATAGCTACTATACTTTCATCTTGATATTTTTTCAAAATATAACTTGCTATCAAATCGCTCATTTCATCTAATTCTTGATATGTAATTTCTTTTTCTTTAAACTTTAAAGCAATTTTTTCCTTGTTATGTATTAAGCTGTCTTTTAACAATAATAATAAATTTTTTTCTTTCATTTTCCTTCCTCTTTTACTTTTTATTTTCAATTTCTCTATTTACTCGATCTATTAAGTCTTTTACTGTATTCCCTCTGTTCATTATAAATTCGATACCGTATTTTTCCTTAATAGAAAATATAATCATCATCAAGTCTACTGAATCTAAATCCAGTTCTTCAAATGTTTTATTCTCCATATTATCATAATTCACATCAATATTATTTTCTTCCATTATTTCTTTTAATTCTTCAATGTTCATTTTTAATCCTCTCTTTCTATTTTTATTAATACATTTCCCCATGTGAATCCTACTCCGAATCCACTTAATACAACATAATCTTTTTTATGTTTTTTCTTCATATTCTCTACAAGCTGTATAGGAATTGAAGAAGAAACTGTATTTCCTATATTGATAGCAGAAAACTCTGCTTTTTCTTCTGGTATTTTTAATAATTTTCGGATAAACTCTACCATAAATTTAGTTCCTTGATGCAATAAAAAACAATCTATATCATCAATTGTTAAATTATTTTTTGATAATAATTGTTTTATTGCATATGGTACTTCCTTACAAGCGTAATTAAAAACTTGATTTCCATTCATTTCTAAATTTCCATTTTTAATGCTTAAACAATCGTTGCTGTTAGGCAATGTTCCAAAATCACTATCTAGTATTGCATATTTTCCTTCTTCATTGTCTAGCAATGTAACAGTTGCTGCATCTCCAAAAATCATATTTACATCTCTATTTTTCATATCAATTATTTTACTGTATAAATCACATGTAAAAATTAGAGCTTTTTTTATATTTCTAGAAATCATAATATCTTTTACTATTTCTATTGCGTGACAATATCCTGAACATCCTTGTGAAATATCAAAAGTAATACAATTTTTTTGCATTTCTAGCTTATTATGTAGAATTGCTGACATATGTGGGATATTATTATCTGGATTTTGTGTTACTACTGTTATCAGTCCAACTTCTTCACTTAATATATTTGTCTTTCCGTTTTAAATTTTCATAAGCCCTCATACAAAAATCTATCAAATTTTCTTTATCATCTTTTCTTAATAACGTTTTAAATCCAATTTTATTTTCTATAAATTTTTCATCATAACCATATTTCTTAGCCGTATCTATATTTGTAATTTTCTTCGTTGGCAAATATATTCCTACATCTTTTATTCTTATATTTTTATCCATAAAATTACTCCTTTAATTAATTTTAAATATAGGAAAATATGTTTTTAAATTTCCTAATTTATAGTCTTCTATTAAATTTGGAATTTCATCCCATTGGTACACTTTTTCACATGCTGGTGGTAGCCATAGGTTCTTCTGTGCAAAATCTATAGCTTCTATACCTTCTTGCATTTTTGCATAGTGTGTAAATACATGTATATGTCTATTTTGGCACTCATTTTGTCTTAATATAGGTAGCATTCCTCCTGTTTTCCATCCTGAAGTTGTTATAACTGCTTGTCTTCCTAAAGCCTTTGTTGTAATCTTATAAACATCTCTGCCTATATTATCAATAAAAATAGATACTCCTTTATTGTTTGTTTTAGTATTTATATATTCTAACAGTTCTTTCTCTATTTTATTAGAATCTATTCCTCTTCTATTAAAGACATCTATTTTGTTTTCTTTACATAGTTTTATATTTTCTTCTTTAGAAGTTATCATATAACATTTACAACCGTATTTTTTGGCAAGTAACAATTCTGCATAAGTCACACCGCCACCCCAACCAAATACATAAATATCTTTTGGTTCTACTTCTGGCATTTGGATTTTCCACGCATTGTATGCTACTTTCCAATTTGACCATGCTGTAATAAATTTTAATGAGAAAGCTGCCCATTGTTCTAAACTTATATTTTTATTTTCTGGAATCTTTAAAATTTCTTTCTCATTTAATTTAATTCTTTTAGATAGTACACCCATGCTGTTACTTTTATCATAACCTGTTATTTTTAATGGGTATCCATATTTATCACTTTCACCATTGCAAAAATATATTACTTTATCACCAACTTTAAAATTTTTAGACTTTGATCCTAATCTTTCTATTTCAAGAACTCCAGCATTACCTAATACTATTTCGTCTTCTTTTCTTTCATCAAATATATTAATTGGATCATTGTTTATAGCATGTACCATATTACCTTCTAAACAACCATATAATGGTTTCAGTAAAACTTCATCTTCTTCTAAATTTTCAATTACTATATTTTTCTTTATAAATCCTTTTTCATCTCTTTTTAACACCCATGCTTCTGATTCGATTTTTCCCAATTTCTTCCCTCCTTATATTAGTTTTGTGAATTCTTCATTATTTACTTCTATTATTTCTAAATTATTAATTTTTTTACTACATATACATATTTTGTATTGCAGATAATTTATAATTTTGAAAGGTAAGATTTTATCTTTGTATGTTATTTGTGATTTTTTGTAATCTATATCATAATTATAATCAATTATTGATATTCCTTTACCTTCTTCTTTGCAAAAACTTTCTTTAATTGTCCATATTTCATAGAAACTATCTAATTTATTTTTTCTTTGACTTAGTTCTCTAATCTCGCTTTCCTTTAGTATTTTTATATAATTATTTAAATTTATTTTTTTTATAAATTCTATATCAACTCCAATCTCATTTTGCATATCTATACCTACTATAATTAATTCATTAGAATGTGAAATGTTAAATTTAAAATTTGAATTATTTTCTAGGTATGGTTTTCCATATTTATTTCTTTTTATTACTATATTACTAATTGGAATTTTGCAAAAATTGTGAATTAAGAATTTTAGTAATAAAATTTCAATAAAACATCTTTCTCTATCTATGCATTTTAAATAGGAATTGATTTTTTTCTTTTCATTTAAAGTAATAAATTTTGTATAATCACTTTCTATATTGATTTTTTTATAATTACAAATATATAAGTACATATTATTTTCCTTTTTTATTTTTATTTTTTGTCCTTATTTCATTTTCTTTCTATATCTTGTATTTCTTCTATTATTTTTTCTGCAAAAACTTCATTGGTGTATGCCTTATCTCTACTATTTACTCTTATTCCATTGTTTAGGCAATTTTCTAATGCTGTTTCAATTACTTTTGCCTTTTTATTATAACCTATGTGTTCTAATAATAATATTGCTGCTTTTATTATACTTGTCGGATTAGCATATTTTTCTCTTTTTTCTTCAACCATTCTTGGTGCTGAACCATGTATAGCTTCAAACATTGCATATTTGTTTCCTATGTTTGCACTACCCGCTGTCCCTACTCCGCCCTGTATCTCTGCTGCTTCGTCGGTTAGAATATCACCATATAAATTAGGTGCAACTATTACTTGAAAATTACTTCTTCTTTCTTTGTCTAATAACTTGGCTGACATTATATCTATATACCAATCATCTGCTTCTATGTTTTTATATTCACTTGCTATTTTATAAAAAATATCTAAAAACTTGCCATCAGTTGTTTTTATGACATTTGCTTTTGTTACTGCTGTCACTCTTGTTTTATTGTTTTTCCTTGCATATTCAAAAGCACTTCTAATTATTCGTTCAGAACCTTGTTTTGTCGTAATAGTAAAATCTACACTTAAATCTTCATTTATATTAATTCCTTCTTTTCCTACTGCATATCCACCTTCAGTATTTTCTCTAAAAAATGTCCAATCTATATTTAATTTAGAATTTTTTATTGGTCTAACATTAGCAAATAAATCTAACTCTTTCCTCATTGCCACATTGGCTGATTCAATATTTGGTAAGTTATCTCCTTTTCTAGGAGTAGTTGTAGGGCCTTTTAATATAACATCACATTCTTTTATTTGTTTTAATACTTTTTTTGGGATAGCAGAATTCTCTTTTATTCTTTCTTCAATTGTTAGTCCTGTTATATCTTTTAAAATTATTTTTCCTTGTTCCAATTCTTCTTTCAATGCGTATTCTAAAATTTTTTTTGCTTGTAATGTTATTATCGGTCCAATACCATCTCCGCCACATATGCCAATAATAATTTTTTTCTTATTTTTATAATCAGTTATTTCTTCACTTAGTTTTATTTTATCAATTCTTTCAATTTGTCTGATTAGTAATTCTCCAAATAATTCTTTTTCTTTTTCAAACATTCTATTCCCTCCTTTACCATAAATATTGCTATCTAAATTTAAGTTGAATATTTGTCTGATGAATACTACATTATGTTTTATTTTTTCTATCGGTTATTTTTCTATTTTATCTAGTGTAAAGTAATTAATTTTAATCAATCCTCTCCTTTCTTATTTGAATAAAAAAAAGAACAAAGTATTAATACTCTGCTCTAAAAAAAGGCACAAAAAAGCATAAAACATTAAAACTATTATTTTTTTTGCTAGGATTGTATGTTTCATTACTTTTTCCCCTTTCTCCAACAATATCCATATTATACCATTTTTTGACTGATTTGTAAAGATATTTTATAAATTTGTCATTTTTTTATTGGATTTTTGCTTTTTTTTACCGTTTTGTACAAAAATATCTATTTATTTCTGAAAATTCTTTATTTTTGATAACATATTATAACATTTATATATCATTTATTATAATTAATTTCTTTATATTTCCTCTTCTTCTTCAAACCAATTAAAACTACTAGAATTCTTATTTTTCAAATACCATTCTTTTATAGCTTGTTTTGATAAATTCTTTTTCCAACCTTTAATTTTTCTTGGATGCTTTATATTATTTGGTCTAGTCATATTCGCTAATATATCAATTGCTATTAATGTAATAGAGTTATTATCCAACCTGCTATAATCCCTATAATTATTGCTATAAAAATTGTCTTTATTTTGAAAGCCATATTTTTCTCGTTGCATTTTTCTTCTTGATGTATAAATTCGTTCATCTTGTCCATAATCACTGTTTCTACATTCTCTATCAATTTTTCTTGTAAATCGTTCATAATGCTCTGTATTTCTTGCTTGTCCTTTTTCAAAGTTGTCCTTATTTCGTTTATATCTTCTGTCGCTTGTTTGTTCCAAATTATCATTTCTGTTACTATATCTGGATCTAGTAACATATATTTCATTATTATTGGTGTTTGTATTATCTCTTGTTCTTCTGGAATATCTATTTGATTTTTCTTCTTTAATTCCTCCATTGATGGCATTTTCCATCTCCTCCTTTAAATATTTTTTATCAT
>CALXZZ010000035.1 GCA_944393365.1 uncultured Clostridia bacterium | reverse complement strand
TAATGCCAGGAGTACTAATTGTAGAATCATTAGCACAAACAGGAGCAGTTGCAATACTTTCTATGGAAGAAAATAAAGGAAAAAATGCTTTATTTGGAGGAATAGATAAACTTCGTTTTAAAAAACAAGTTGTGCCAGGAGATAGATTAAAATTAGAAGTAAAGATAATAAAGAAAAAAGGACCAATTGGGATTGGTTCAGCGATAGCAACAGTTGATGGAAAAGTTGCAGTAAAGGGAGAGCTTACTTTTGCAATAGTTTAAAGGAGAGAGTTGAAAAATAATTACAATTCTTTTCCAACTGTTTTTAGCTTGGAGAAAGGAATGAGATTAAAATGTTAAAAAAAGTTTTAATAGCTAATAGAGGAGAAATTGCAGTCAGAATAATTAGAGCTTGTAGAGAAATGGGAATAAGAACAGTAGCAATATATTCAGAAGCAGATAAAGACGCTTTACATGTTAAGCTAGCAGACCAAGCAATTTGTATAGGTCCTGCACCATCTAGCAAAAGCTATTTGAATATAAAAGCAATATTAGAAGCAGCATGCCTAACTGGTGCAGATAGTATACACCCAGGTTTTGGATTTTTATCCGAAAATGCAAATTTTGCTAAGATATGTGAAGAAATGGGAATTAAATTTATAGGACCAAATTATAAACTAATCGAACTATTGGGGAATAAATCAAAAGCAAAAGAAACTATGAAAAAAGCAGGAGTACCAGTAGTACCGGGCTCAGAAGGATTAATTAATTCTAAAAAAGAAGCAGTAGAAATAGCAGAAAAAATAAAATATCCAGTAATATTAAAAGCATCAGCAGGTGGTGGCGGAAAAGGAATACGTATAGCTCACAATAAAGAAGAACTTGAAAAAGCATATAGCTTAGTAAAACAAGAGGCAAAAATCTCTTTTAATGATGATAGTATATACATAGAAAAATTTGTTGAAAATCCAAGACATGTAGAAATACAAGTATTAGCAGATGAACATGGAAATGGAATACATCTTGGAGAAAGAGATTGTTCTGTACAAAGAAGAAATCAAAAAATAATTGAAGAAACGCCTGCAAGTATTATAAATGATGAAACAAGAAAGAAAATGGGAGAAGTAGCAGTTAAAGCAGTAAAAGAAATAGGATATACAAATGCAGGAACAATCGAATTTTTAGTAGATAAAAACAAAGACTTTTATTTTATGGAAATGAATACAAGAGTACAAGTAGAACATCCAGTAACAGAAATGGTTACAGGGATTGATATTATAAAAGAACAAATAAAAATTGCAAGTGGAGAAAAACTAACAATAAAACAAAAAGATGTAAAAGTGAATGGACATAGTATGGAAGCAAGAATAAATGCAGAAAATCCAGACAAAAACTTTATGCCATGTCCGGGTACAATAACAGGATTACATATTCCGGGAGGAAATGGAATAAGAGTAGATACTGCAATATATAGTGGATACACAATCCCACCAACATATGATTCTATGATAGCAAAAGTAATTGTACATGGTAAAACAAGAGAAGAATCAATTGCAAAATTAAAAAGTGCTGTTGCAGAATTAGTTGTAGATGGAATAACAACAAATGTAGATTTTATACTAAAAATACTTGATAATGAAAACTTCAAGAAAAATAACTATGATACTTCATTTATAGAAAAAGAGTTTAATTTTTAGTGGTTAGTTTGGGGACAGGTTTGAACTGACCATTTTTGGATAATTTGGGACAGGTACATATTATCCATATTCAGAAATAGTACAGTAAAAAGGTACTATTTCTATTTTTTTCTTAAAAAACCTTGACAAATCAATAAAAATGGTGTAAAGTATATTAGCATTACAAAAAGAAAGAGGTAGTCGAATGGAAAAAAACGTAAAAATAAGCATACTATGTCAATTGTATGGCAAACTATTAACAGAAAAACAATACGAAATTCTAAATGACTACTATAATAACGACTTGTCATTATCAGAAATAGCAGAAAATAGTGAAATAACAAGACAAGCTGTTAGAGACATTTTAAAGAAGGGGGAAAAGAAACTTTTCGAATACGAAGAAAAGTTGAATTTTATGAAAAGGACGTTAAATCAAGAAAAGAAAATTACAAAAGTTTTAGCCGAATTGACAAAAATTCAAAACGATTATTCAGATAAACAAATAGCAAATGTCTTAGAAAACATAAAAAAAGAATTAAATTGTCTAATTTAGCTAACTAAGTAAGCTAGTGCAATGTTAGTAAAATGTAAAGTTTTGAAAAAAGAAATACTGAAAGAAAAAATAAAAAAGAATGGAGTTGTGAAATATGGCTTTTGAAGGATTATCTTCTAGATTACAAGAAATAACAAGGAAAATCAGAGGAAAAGCAAGAATTACAGAATCTGATTTAAAAGAAATGTTAAGAGAGGTAAAACTTGCACTTTTAGAAGCAGATGTAAACTATAAAATAGTAAAAGAATTCATTGCAACCATTCAAGAAAAAGCACTAGGGCAAGATGTTCTAAAATCACTAACACCAGGACAACAAGTTGTAAAAATAGTAAAAGACGAATTAGTCGAATTACTAGGTGGAACTGAAAGCAAAGTAAACTTTACACCAAATCCACCAACAATAATAATGTTAGTAGGATTACAAGGTTCAGGTAAAACAACAACAGCTGGAAAATTAGCAAACCTATTTAGAAAACAAGGTAAAAAGCCATTGCTAGTAGCATGTGACGTGTATAGACCAGCAGCTATAAAACAATTGCAAGTAGTTGGAAAGCAACTAAATATACCAGTATTTGCTAATGAAAATTCAAAAGATGTTGTTCACATTGCAAAACAAGCTATATCTACTGCTATATCAAAACTAAATGATGTAATCATTCTAGATACTGCAGGTAGATTACACATAGATGAAGCATTAATGACTGAACTTAAAAATTTAAAAAGTAGTGTAAAACCACATGAAATACTTTTAGTTGTAGATAGTATGACAGGTCAAGATGCAGTAAATGTTGCAACACAATTCAATGAAGAAGTAGGAATTGATGGAGTTGTACTTACAAAACTTGATGGTGATACTCGTGGTGGAGCAGCTTTATCAGTAAAGAAAGTTACGGGAAAACCTATAAAATTTGCGGCAACTGGTGAAAAATTGAGTGATATAGAAGTTTTTCATCCAGATAGAATGGCACAAAGAATTTTAGGAATGGGTGATATTTTATCTGTTATAGAAAAAGCGGAAGAAGCATTTGATTTAGAGCAAGCAGAGAAATTAGAAAAACAGCTTAAAAAGAAAGAATTGGACTTAGACGACTATTTAGCACAACTAAGACAAGTTAAAAAGATGGGATCATTTTCTTCATTATTGAAATTGATTCCGGGAATGAATCAGATAAAAGATTTAAAAGTTGATGATAAAGAATTTGTAAAAATCGAAGCTATTATTTGTTCAATGACAAAAGAAGAAAAAAGAGATACTAGACTTTTAAATGCTAGTCGTAGGCAAAGAATAGCTAGACGGAAGTGGAACTTCTGTACAAGACATCAATAAATTCATTAAGTCTTTTGAAATGACACAAAAAATGATGAAGCAATTGAAGAACAACAAAGGTGGAATGAAAAAGTTGATGAATGGTATTGATACAAATGCTTTAAAAAACTTTAAATTTTAGAGGGATTTAGGGGACGGTCCTAAAAATCCCTGTTACTAGAAATTTTTGATAATATTCTAGAAAATCTTTTAATTATTAAATTGTTATTAAATTTTTTAATTTATAAATTTTTAATTTGATGCGGTGACAATAAAGGAGTGTCCCAAAATCCCTAAAAACAGGGATTTTAAGGACCGTCCCTAAATCCCGAAATTTCAGGAGGTGAAATAAATGGTAAAAATTAGATTACAAAGACAAGGAAAGAAAAAAGCTCCATTTTATCATATTGTTGTAGCAGATTCAAGAAGCCCAAGAGATGGTAAAATAATCGAGCAATTAGGTACATATGACCCAATGACAAATCCAGCAACTATTGTTTTAGATAAAGAAAAAGTAGAAAAATGGATTAAAAATGGTGCAAAACCAACAGACACAGTTAAAGCTTTAATTGAAAAGAAATAATAAGTTGATTGATAAAAATGTCAACATCTTAAATTAGATTAAAGTGGAGGCGTTAAGATGAAAGAAATTTTAGAAACAATTATTTTAAATTTAGTAGATAACAAAGATGCTGTTGAAATAAAAGAAGTAGATGGCGAAAAATCTATTATATTTGAAGTAAAAGTTGCAGAAACTGATATGGGAAAAATTATTGGAAGACAAGGTAGACTTGCAAGATCAATAAGAACAGTTATGAAATCAGTAGCTGGAAAAGAACACAAAAAAGTTTCAGTAGAATTTATTGGATAAAATCCAATTTACTTTGTAAATTTTGAAAGGAATTAAAAATGACAAAGTATTTAGAAATAGGTCAAATTGTTAATACATTTGGAATCAAGGGAATGGTAAAAATAAAGCCTTTTACAGATGATATTAATAGATTTGATAGACTAAAAAAAGTATATATATCAAACAAGAATGGGAAAAAAGAATATCAAATACAAGAAGTGAAATATCATAAAAATATGGTATTAATGAAATTAGAAGGTGTTGATACACCAGAACAAGCTGATTTATTACGTCAAAGTTATCTATTAGTAGATAGAGCAGATGAAGAACCTTTAGAAGAAGGAGTTTATTATATAGTAGATTTATTAGGATTAGAGGTTTATACAGATGATAACAAATTGCTTGGAAAAGTAGATGATATCTTTAATACAGGAAGTAATGATATATATGTAGTAAAAGATGAAATGGGAAAAAAAATCCTTTTACCAGGAATTCCAGATGTTTTAAAAAATGTGGATTTAGAAAAAGGAAGAATAACAGTTCATCTAATACCGGGTTTAATAGTTTAAAATCATGGTGAATTGCCAAAATTAATTATTTAAAATAATTTAAACTACTTGTGATTCGTACTATTGAAAGGAGAATTAAAGTGCAATTTGATGTTTTAACACTTTTTCCAGAAATGTTTGAACCAATTAAACAAAGTATTTTGGGAAAGGCAATTGAAAATGAAAAAATAAAACTAAAATTGGTAAACATTAGAGACTTTTCAAAAGACAAACACAAAAAAGTAGATGATACACCATATGGTGGTGGTGCAGGGATGGTTATGAAGCCAGATGTAGTATATGATGCATATAAATCAGTATATGAAGAAAATGCAAAAGTAATATATCTATCACCACAAGGAAAAACATTAAACCAAAAAAAAGTTGAAGAATTAAGTAAAGAAAAACATTTAATTTTATTATGTGGTCATTATGAAGGAATAGACCAAAGAGTAATAGATAAGATTGTTGATGAAGAAATTTCAATAGGTGATTATGTATTAACAGGTGGAGAAATACCAGCAATGGTGTTAATTGATACTGTTAGTAGATACATAGATGGAGTTTTGAATCAAGAATCAATAAAAGAAGAAAGTTTTTCAGAAGGGTTGCTTGAATATCCACAATATACAAGACCAGAAGTATTTGAAGGAAAAAAAGTTCCAGAAATATTATTATCAGGTCATCATGAAAATATAGAAAAGTGGAGAAAAGAGCAAGCATTAAAAATAACAAAACAAAAAAGACCAGATTTATTGAAAAGGAGGAAATTCTAAAATGGATATTATAAAATCAATTGAACACGAACAATTGAAAAACAAAATACCAGAATTAAAAGTTGGTAACACAGTAAGAGTACACGTAAGAATAAAAGAAGGAAACAAAGAAAGAATCCAAGTATTTGAAGGAATAATCATAAAAGTACAAGGAGGAGGAGTAAACCAAACATTTACAGTTAGGAAAATCTCATATGGTGTAGGTGTTGAAAAAACATTTTTAGTACATTCACCATTAGTAGAAAAAGTAGAACTTGTAAGAGTTGGTAAAGCAAGAAGAGCTAAATTATTCTATTTAAGAGATAGAGTAGGTAAAGCTGCAAAAACTAAAGAACAAATTGGTGCAAGAATTGAAGACAGAGAAATAGTTGTAAAAGAAGATTTAACAGAAGAACCTGCACAAGAAGATGTAGAAAATGTTAATGAAACACCTGCAACAGAAACTGTTGAAGAAAAAGTTGAAGAAGTAAAAGAAGCTCCAGCAGTTGAAGAAAAAGCAGATGAATCAGCTGAAGCTCCAGAAGAAGCACCAGCAATCAAAACTGAAAATGTTGAAGTTCAAGAAACTGTTGATACAGTAAAAGAAGAACCAGTTGAAGTAGTTAAAGACGAGGCTGAAAAAGCAGATAAAGAAGAAGATAAAAAAGCTGAATAATATTTTTGAAGATGCTATATAGATATTATATTTATATAGTATCTTTTAAAATAACTAAAAAATATTGTAAAAATTCAAAAAAAGTATTTACAAATAATGGAAATTATGTTATATATATAATTATTCTAATCAAAATTTTTAGATTATTTTAATTTTAGTCAAAGTATTAATTTGATTTCAGAATTTAGATCTTGGCAATAATTTATTTATTATTATCGCAAAAATCATGAATAAAGAATCAATTCAAAATTCCCCGGGTAATGTTTGTATAATAGAATAAGAACTGAATTTATTATGTTTAGGATAAGAAGCAAATAAGTTAAAGAAAAATAAATTTTGATTAGAAAATTTATTAAATTTGCCAAATTAAACTGGTATGTTTCTTTTGATATATCAATTTAATTGGTATAATAGAAAGGAATTAAATGGATAATAAAAAAACATTAAAAAATGAAGAAACAAAAGAAATAATTTTGAAAGATGATGTAATATTTAAAGCATTTTTTTCAAGAAAAGGAAATGAAGAATTTTTAGTAGATTTTTTAGAATCTTTATTAAAAATTGAAATTAAAGAAATAAGGATACAAGAAGAAGTGGACTTAGAAAGATTGTCAAGAGATGAAAAAGGTGGCAGTATAGATTTACAAGCAGAATTAAATGATGGAATACTTGTTAATGTAGAGTTACAAGTAAAAAAGAAAGAATCTTTTGAAAATAGAACAGTATATTATGGCTCAAAAATGATTGCTAGAGAAACTAAAAGACGGAACAGAGTATAAAGATATTAAAAAGTTAATCATAGTAAATATTTTGGATTATGAGATGCTAGGATTTGAGGAATATATATCTGAGACAGAAATAGTTTTGAAAGAACATAGAGATTATGAAATGTTAAAAAACATGAAGTGGTATTTTATAGAACTACCAAAGTTTAGAAATTCTAAAGTAGACATGAATGATAAATTAAATCAATGGTTAGCATTCATTGATGATTATAAGGGGGAAAGAGCAAAAATGGCAGAGGAGAAAAATGATGTAATCAAAAAAGCAAAAGTAGAAATGAATTATTTGACAGGAGAAGAAGCAGAAAGAAGATTACAATGGTTAAGAGAAAAATGGGAAATGGATTATAACAGCGATATGGGACAAGCTAGAAGAGAAGGCAGGCAACAGGAAAAAATAGAAATTGTGAAAAAATTGTTAAAAACAGGCATGAAAGTTAAAGAAATTGCAAAGATAGTAGATTTGAAAGAAGAAGAAATAGAAAAAATTCAAAAAGATATTTAGCTATCTTTTTGAATTTGCCATATCTTCCATGCAATAAAGGCCAGGTTTTTGATTAACAATAAAGCTTGCAGCCTTTAAACTACCTTCTGCAAAAACATTTCGAGAGTAACTAGTGTGTTTAATTTCAAAAGTTTCAAAATCACCAATAAATTGAACAGTATGTTCTCCAACGATATTTCCACCACGAATTGAAGACATACCAATTTCATTTTTATCTCTTTTTTCATGTTTATCATGTCTATTATATTCACAATGAAGAGTATTTCCTAATGCAGAATTTATAGAATCAGCTAACATTTGAGCAGTACCACTTGGACTATCAATTTTTCTATTATGATGAGCTTCTATAATTTCTATATCAGTATCTTTCATTAGAGGTGCAAGCCAAGAAACTAACTTTTTCATAATCATAATATCAAATGACATATTAGCTGATTTAAAGATTGGTATTATTTTGCTATATTCTTCGATTTTTTCTTCTTGTTCTTTTGTAAATCCAGTAGTTGCAATTACAATTGGTACATTATTTTTACATGCATATTCTAAAATATTTAAAGTTGCAATTGGAATAGAAAAATCTATAATAACATCAGGTTTTTCTTTAATATCTTCAATTTTATCAAAAACAGGAAAAGCAAATTCACCTGTAATATTTTTGTCAAATCCAGCTTTCAAAACTAGATTTTCATTTTGTTCAATTAGGTCACATACAACTTGTCCCATTTTTCCATTACAACCATTTACTAAAACTTCTAACATAATTAAATCCTTTCTAAGACATTAATATCTTTCTATAAATATAGATTTCAAAATGTTAATATATTATTTATTTTGCAGTATATTGTGGGGACCTTTTTAGAAAATGTTATGAGCGTATTAGCGAATTACATTTTCTTAAATGGGGATTACGAAAAAATAAATAATATATTTAACATTTTGATTATCTGTGTTTTTTATTATAACCTTGTTATTTATTTACAAACTAATTTAAATTATTTAATTCCTTTTTCAAAACTTCCATTTTTTCAGCAGTCATTGGTGTAAGAGGAAGTCTTGGAATTCCAAAATTATAACCTTGAATATTAAGAGCAGCTTTAACAGGAATAGGGTTTACCTCTGAAAATAGAGCTTTAATTAAAGGTAAAGCATCTAACTGCATTTTTGTAGCTTTCTCAATATTTCCGCTAAAGAAATTCTGAACAATATTATGTGTATATTCAGGTTTTACATTAGATAAAACAGAAATAACACCTAAGCCACCAAGTGATAAAATAGGTAGAATTTGATCATCGTTTCCAGAATAAATATGTAGATTATCTTCACAAAGATGAGCTATTTCAGCTACTTGTGATATGTTTCCACTTGCTTCTTTGATTGCAACAATATTTTCAATTTTTGAAAGTTCTAAACAAGTTTTAGGTTCAATGTTAACTCCAGTTCTACTAGGTACACTGTATAAAATAATTGGTAGAGAAACACTTTGTGCAATTACTTTATAATGTTCAACTAATCCCTTTTGTGTACATTTGTTGTAATATGGAGTAACTATTAAAAGTCCATCAACTCCTAAACTTTCAGCTAATTTTGAATTTTCGATAACTTGTTTTGTGTTATTTCCACCAGTACCTGCAATGATAGGAATTCTTCCATTTGCAGTTTTTACGGCACATTCAATTGCTTGTTTCTTTTCTTCAGTAGTCATAGTAGATGATTCACCAGTTGTGCCACATACAATTATTGCATCTACTTTGTTTTGAATTTGATTTTCAATAAGTCTTTCAAATTCTTTTAAATTAACACCATTTTCATCAAAAGGTGTACTAATAGCTGTTCCACAGCCTTTGAATAAAATTTTTTTCATTAAAAATCACTTCCTAAAAGTGTTTTATAGGCAAAGAAATGTAATTACATTTCTTCTTATTCTAGAATTATATTACAAAAATAGAAAAAAAGAAATAAAAAATAAATTTTTTTTAAAAAGGTATTGACAAATATAAAAATAAAATATAAAATGAGAACAACAAAAGCGAACAACAATTCGAAAAACAAAAATTCGAACAAAGAATAAAGAAGGAGTGATATATATGAATATAGTTAGAAAACAAACAATTAGAAAAAGCCTTGTAAAGACTGAATTAGAGAAGCATCCTGTACCAATTTTAGGTAAAGATTACAGAGTGAAAATAACTTATAAAAATATTAAAATAACTGAATTAGATGTTGAAAATACGAACATAATTATATCACTTCCAAACAGATATAAAAAAATGGCAAACACAGAAATTTTGGATTTAGCAATAGATAAAATGTATGAGCAAATTGCAAAAGTTGAAATAGAAAGAGCTATGGAAAAAACAAGAATAATGTTAGGCTTTGCTCCAGAGGAATATGAGATAAAGAAAATGAAAATATTAGGAAAATGTGAAAATGGAAAAATATCTATTAATCCTGAAGTTGTAAAATATAAAAGAGAAGTAATTGATTATATAGTATTACATCAATATTGTCATTTAAGACATAAAACACATTCTAAAGCATTTTATAAAATGATAGAAAAATATCAACCAAATTATAAAAAGTGTGAGGAGGTGTTGCTAAACATTTAAATATATAAGAATAAACAAAAAGTTTATAAAAAAAGATATAAAAAAACCTAAATTGACAGACATATCTAAAGATAGTTTTGAAAAATGCTACTTAGATGTGTTTTTTTCTTGAAAAAATCTCGACAAAATCAAAAAAAAGTGATAATATATGTACATATATATTGGGGTGTAGCCAAGCGGTAAGGCAGATGGCTCTGACCCATCGATGCGTAGGTTCGAATCCTACCACCCCAGCCAAAATAAGTTATATAAAATGTGTAGATTAAATCTATAACCTTAATGGAGAATAAAGGAGGATTTTATATGACAGAAACAGAAGTTATAGATGCAATAAAATACATGCAAGAGTATCAAACAGAAACGGACAAGATAGAAGCAAAAACAGCCGAAAAAGGTTGTCCTCAAAAATGTTATGATACAATTTCTGCATTTGCCAATAAATATGGTGGAATAATAATATTTGGAATAAATGAGCATAATAATTTTATAGAGCAAGATGTATATGATGTAAACGATTTGCAAAGACAAATTACATCATTATGTACTACTTCTCTTGAGCCTAAAATTAGACCAGAGTTTTTAGCTGTTACATATAATAACAAGAAATTACTAGCTGTTAAGATAAATGAATTACCACAAAAAAAGAAACCTTGCTATTATAAAAATGTAGGAATAAATAAAGGCTCATACATTAGAATTGGAGATTCAGATGAGCATATGACTGACTATGAAATTTATAGTTTACAAAGTTATACTGATGGTATTGAAGAAGATTTAAGACCGATAAAAAGAGCTGAATTTGAGGATTTAAATCAAGAAAAAATAAAACAGTATATTGAAGAAATTAAGAATAAAAAACCTAATCTTTCAAAGTTTTCAAATGAAAAAATATTAAAGCTAAATGGTATTATTGAAAATAGTACTGGTGAAATACATCCAACATTAGCAGGGATGATGGTATTTGGAGAATATCCACAAGGATATTTGCCACAATTATTTATTGCTTGTGTTGTAGTGCCTGGAAGAAAACTTGGAGATGTTGGAGAATTAGGACAAAGATTTGATGATAATGAAAGAGTTGAAGGAACTATTGAAGAAATGTTAGATAAAGCTTTAACGTTTGTAAGAAGAAATATTGGTACAATGGTTATAATTGATAATAATGGACAAAGAACAGATGTACCTCATTATCCTATGAAAGCATTAAGAGAAGCTATTGCAAATGCATTAATACATCGAGATTATAGCATAAATACAGAAGGTGCATATATTTATTTAAGAATATTTGATGATAGAATTGAGATTTTAAATCCTGGTGATTTGTATGGGAATAATCGTATAGAAAATTTAGGTACTGATAATATGCTGGAAGTTAGAAATAATACAATTATTAGATTATTAGAAGAAACTACAGATATTGTAGAAAATAGACATACTGGAATTGCTACAATGAGAGAAGAAATGAAAAAAATGAATTTACCTGAACCAGAATTTGAAAACTTAAGAGGAACTTTTAAAGTTACTTTTAGAAAAGAAAATGAAGAAAGTAATATGCAGAATAAGACAGAACAGATTCAAAGTGGACAGAAGTGGACAGAAGTGGACAGAAATGAAATGATAACAAATATGGAATCTACACAAGATAAAATTTTATATTTAATTAGAGAAAATCCTAAAATTACACAAATTATGATGTCAAAAGAATTAGGATTTGCAAGAAGTACAATATCTTCAAATCTTCAAAAATTAAAAGAAAAAGGCATTATTGAGAGAATGGGATCAGATAGAAATGGATATTGGAAATTATTAAAATAAAAATTTTCAAAAACTATTTATCAATAGTAGATTATCTGTTATAATATACCCAATAAAGCATCTAACTAATATCTAACCAAATGATATAAAAATGTGTTATTTTATAATTAGTGTTAAATGTTAAGTTAGATAAAATTGGGGTTAAAATTGTTCGATTTAGAGTTATTTTAAGAGATATTATATAACACCCCAGCCAAATTTTTATTGGAGGTAACAAATGAAAAGAAAAAATTGCAATTCAAAAGGTGTAACGCTATTAGCTTTAGTAATTACAATAATAGTATTATTAATATTAGCTGCTGTTGCAACATATAGTGGAATGGATATAATACAGTCATCTAAATTGACTGCATTTACTACAGAAATGAAAATAATGCAAACACAAGTAAATGACCTATATGATCAATGGAAAAACGGAGAAATTAATAAAGATGAAGTTGGAAAAGATTTGACATATGATACAACTGTACAAAATCAAGCAAATAATGTATTGATAGATGAATTAGGTCTAGAAAATAATTTTAGTGATTTAACAGGATATAGATATTTTGACCAAGAAACAATACAAGGTTTGGGAATAGATGGTGTAGAACAAGAATTTTTTGTTAATATAGAAAATAGAGAAGTAATAAGTTATGAAGGTCTATTATATGATGGAGACATGTATTATACTCTAAATCAATTACCACAAGGTTTATATAATGTGGATTATGATCCACAACAAGGGTTGCAACCAAGTTTTGATGTTTCTTTTGAGAAAATTGGAGATGAAAAATATAGAATTACAATATCTAATATCCAATATGATGGATATATAGATAAATGGTATGTTAAATATCAAGAAGAAGTCGCAGATTACTGGAATACAACAGAAGATATGAGTTTTGTTGTAGATAAAAAAGTAAATTACAAAGTGTATATAGAAAATGGAGATGTTAAATCAGAAGAAAAACTAGTAGAAATAGTGTCAGAAGAATTCAGTAGAGCACATGGAGAAATAGATATAGAATTTCTGAGTGGAAAGACAGATAATGTGACTAATAATGCAAATGCTCCTATATTAGGTACTAATATGGTACCTGTGAATTTTAATAGTAGCACAAATACATGGGATGAAGTTAGCGAAGAAAACTGGGAATATAGTTATATAAATACACCAAAAGAAAGCAAATGGGCAAATGCAGTAATGAAGGATAGTAGTGGAAATAGGACAGGATACTTTGTATGGATACCAAGATATGCATATAAAATAACATATTATGATGATAGTTATACTAATATATTAGGATATAGTGATGCAAGAGGGATAGTAAGAGTAGATGGAGTAGAATACATAGGAGGAGAAAACAGAAGAAAAGTAGAAAACAATTATATTGTACATCCAGCATTTACAAATGATGTAGAAGTAGGAGGCTGGGATAGAGAGATAGAAGGAATCTGGGTAGCCAAATATGAAGCAAGTTCGAAAGAAGGGAATAGTGAAAATGAACAAGGTGATAATGTAATAACAAAAACAGTACAAATAAAACCCGCAGTAAAATCTTGGAAAAATATAGATATAGGAACAGCTTATACAGTATCTAAAAATTATAGTAAAGAAAATTCAAGCCATTTGATAAAAAATAGTGAATGGGGAGCTGTAGCATACCTAAGTTACAGCAATTATGGGATTGGAAAAGAAACAAAAATTGAAAAAGGTAAAAGAGTAGATGCTGGAACTTATTATTATTATACAGGGGGAGACGATAATGAAACAGAAGTATATATATATCATGTAAATAAAAGTACAATAGGGAATGTATATGGAATATATGATATGAACGGAGGTTCATTGGAATATGTTTCTGCGTATTTGGATAATAGTGATAATCAAATAATAGAAAAAGGAAAAGCATTAGTAGATGCAGCAGTAAGTAATAAATTACAAGAGAGAAGAACAGTTACTACATATGAAGTAGATGAAACAGGAGAGTCTAATAGGACAAATAATTATAAATTAAGTTCGAAAAAATTTGGAGATGCAATATATGAGACATCAACATCTGCAGATAATGTGTTGGGAGCATGGCAAGATGCAATTGCTATGTATCCATTTTCAAATTTACAGCTTTTTGGAAGAGGTGGATTTTGGGGAAATAATTATACAAGTATATTTTATTTTAATTGCGAGAACATAGATACTATGTTAAATTCATTCCGACCAGTACTTATACCTTAAATCATTATATAATATAAAACTTTACATTTTACATAAAATGTTATATAATACAAATTATTATTACATTAAAGATTAATACATGAAAATTATAATTAATAAAATAAAACAAAAAGAGGAGAGAGATTAATGTCAGAAAATCAAAACAATCAAAATAATACACAAGAATTAGATATGAATCACTTAATGCAAATAAGAAGAGACAAACTAAAAGAATTACAAGAACAAGGAAAAGACCCATATCAAATAACAAAATTTAATAGAACAAACACAGCAGGAGAAATAAAAGCAAATTACGAGAAATTTGAACAAAAAGATGTAACAGTAGCAGGAAGAATAATAGCAAAAAGAATCATGGGAAAAGCATCGTTTTGTACAATACAAGATTGCGATGAAAAAATTCAAAGTTATGTAAGTATAAATGATTTAGGAGAAGAAAGTTATAAAGCATTTAAAACATTTGATATTGGAGATATTATTGGTATCACTGGATTTGTATTTAAAACAAGAACAGAAGAAATATCAGTACATGCAAAAGAAGTAACATTACTATCTAAATCATTGAGACCATTACCAGAAAAATTTCATGGTTTAAAAGATCCAGATTTAAGATATCGTCAAAGATATACAGATTTAATAGTAAATCCAGAAGTCAAGGAAACTTTTATATTAAGAAGTAAAATAATAAGTAAAATAAGAGAAATATTAAATGAAAAAGGATATTTAGAAGTTGAAACACCAATATTAAATACAATATCAGGTGGAGCAACAGCAAAACCATTTATAACACACCACAATGCATTAAATATTGATATGTATTTAAGAATTGCATTAGAGTTAAATCTAAAAAGATTAATAGTTGGTGGATTTGACAAAGTATATGAATTAGGTAGAGTATTTAGAAATGAAGGAATGGATATAAGACACAATCCAGAATTCACAATGCTTGAATTATATGCATCATACCA
>CALXZZ010000034.1 GCA_944393365.1 uncultured Clostridia bacterium | reverse complement strand
AAGAATAATACAAAGGAGGTGAATAACTTATGGCAGGAACAAGATATCAATATACAACAAGTCCTAGAAAACTAGAACCAGATATACAAAGAAAAAGAAGCAAAAAGCAACGTAAATTGAAAGTTGTAGAAGATTTACCAAGACAAAATGTAGAAATATCTAAAGAACAAAAAAAGAGGCAAAAAAATCTAACTTTAGTTGTAATAGGAATATTTATCTTGTTGCTTACTATAAGTTATAGAAACTCCCAAATAAATGAAAAATTTAATGAAGTACAAGATTTAAAAGAACAACTAGCATCACTAGAAAAAGAAAATCAGCAACTAGAAGTAACAATACAAAATAGTTTAAATCTAAATAATATAGAAAAACAAGCAAAAGAAAGATTGGGTATGCAAAAATTGACGAATAAACAAACAGTATATGTAACATTACCTAAAAAGGATTATGTGGAATCAGCAACAGAGGAAGTTAAAATTGAAGATTCAAAACAAGAAAATTGGTTTCAAAAATTTGTAGATAAAATATTTAATAGATAATTTTTTGGTATAAATAAAAAACCTTCTAATAAAATTGATTAGGAGGTTTTTTTATGACTATGATTACCACAAAATTATCTAGCAAAAAGAAAATGAGAAATACTTTATTCATAATCTTTTTGATTTTAATATGTTTAGTTGGAAGATTAGGATATATACAATTGGTACAAGGAAAGGAATTATCAGAATTAGCATACGAGCAACAAACTTTAGATAGAAGCATAAATCCCAAAAGAGGGACAATTTATGATACAAATGGAACAGCATTAGCAGTTAGTAGTACAGTAGAAACAGTAACTGTAAATCCGGGAAATATAGCAAAAGAAGATAAAGAAAAAGTGGCAAAAAAATTATCAGAATTATTTGAATTGGATTATGATACAGTATTGAAAAAGGTATCAAAAAGAAGTTCAATAGAAACAATTATAAAAAAAGTGGATAAAGAAAAAACAGATAATTTAAGAGTTTGGATGAAAGAAAATAATATAACAGAGGGAATAAATATTGATGAAGATACAAAAAGATATTATCCATATAACACAGTAGCGTCACAAATTATAGGATTTTGTGGAAGTGATAATCAAGGACTTGATGGAATTGAGGCAAAATATGAAGACGAATTAAAAGGGACAAAAGGTTCAATACAAAGACATACAGATGCAACAGGTGGAGAAATAGGTGAAGAAGGAGAAAATTATGTACCGGCAATTGATGGAAATGATTTAGTACTTACAATTGATTTAACAATACAGTCGATTGCGGAAAAATATTTGGAAGAAGCATGTATTGACAATGTCTGTACAGATGGTGGAAATATTATAGTAATGAATCCACAAAATGGAGATATTCTAGCAATGGCAACATATCCATCATACAATTTAAATGAGCCATATGAACCATATACAGATGAATTAAGACTAACTTGGGATAGCCTGTCACAGGAAGAAAAAACTACAAATTTACAAGCTGTATGGAGGAATAAAGCAATAGCAGATACATATGAACCGGGCTCAGTATTTAAGTTGATAACTGCATCAGCAGCAATAGAAGAAGGATTAGTTACAGACATAGATAAAGAAGGACAGTTTAGTTGTACAGGTGGAATAGAAGTTGCAGGTGTTAGGATAAAATGTTGGAGATACTATAGACCACATGGCTCTGAAAGTTTAAGACAAGGACTAATGAATTCATGTAATCCGGTATTTATTGGATTGGGGCAACAACTAGGAGTAACAAAATACTATGAATATTTAGAAAAATTTAAATTATTACAAAAAACAGGAATAGATTTACCAGGTGAAGCAGGAAGTATATTCTTAGCTAAAGAAAAGGCTGGACCTGTAGAACTTGCAACAATAAGTTTTGGTCAAAGATTTGAAATAACACCAATTCAACTTGCAACAGCAGTATCTTCAATTGCAAATGGTGGAACAAGTGTATCTCCTAGAGTTGTAAAACAGATTATTAATAGTCAAACTAAAGAAGTTACTGATATACCAGTAAAAACAAATGGAACAGTAATTTCAAAAGAAACTTCTGAAAAGGTATTAAGTATGATGGAAAGCGTTGTATCTGAAGGAACCGGAAAAAATGCAAAAGTTGCAGGATACAGAATAGGTGGAAAAACAGGTACATCTGAAGATGGTGTTAATACTAATAAATATGTTGCTTCTTTTTGTGGTGTTGCACCTATTGATAATCCTCAAGCAGTTGTTTTAGTTACTTTGTATAACCCTACAGGTGAACGGACGGTCATCAACGGAGGTGGGGTCGCAGCACCAGTTGGTGGTCAAATTTTTAGTGAAATTTTGCCATATTTAGAGGTTAATCAAGGAAATACAGATGAAGTTGAAGTTGCTGAACAAATTACAACACCAGATGTAATTGGAAAAACTGTAACTGAAGCGGAAAAGATTATGAAAGAGAATGGATTAGAGCTTGTTGTTCAAAACGAAGAAGAAGAAATGGATAAGGATAATTCAATTATAAAAACTCAAACTCCTCAAGCAGGGATTACAATTAATAAAGGAAATAAAGTTTATGTGGAAAAAGAATAAAACAGCTTGACAAAGTTCTCCTTTTTTTGATAAAACATAATAAGAAAAATTTGAAAAGGAGAGGTGGTTGAAAAATAATTACAATTTTGGCTACGTCAAACTTCATTTGAAATTTAATCAACGTACAGAAAGTACGCCTCATAAATTTTAAATTCGTTTTCCTTGCCAAAATTTAATTCTTTTCCAACCAGATTTGTGCCTTAGGAAAGGAATGTGATTGAAAAATGAAGCACTTAATTGATATTAAAAACCTAACAGTAGAAGAAATTAACGAATTAATCGAAGTAGCTAATGACATTATCCAAAACAAAGAGAAATATTCTCACAAATGTGATGGAAAGAAATTAGCTACTTTATTTTTTGAGCCAAGCACAAGAACAAGACTAAGTTTTGAAGCAGCAATGATGGAACTAGGAGGAAATGTAATAGGATTTTCATCAGCAGACACAAGTTCAGCATCAAAAGGAGAAACAGTATCAGACACAATTAGAGTAATAGGATGTTATGCAGATATTATAGCAATGAGACATCCAAAAGAAGGAGCACCATTAGTAGCATCATTAAAATCAACAGTACCAGTAATAAATGCAGGAGATGGGGGACACAATCATCCAACACAAACATTAACAGATTTATTAACAATACAAAGGGAAAAAGGAAGATTAGAAAATTTAACAATTGGACTATGTGGAGATTTAAAATTTGGAAGAACAGTCCATTCACTAATTACAGCTATGTCTAGATACAAGAATATAGAATTTATTTTAATATCACCAGATGAATTAAAAATCCCAGAATATATAAAAAGAGATATACTAGAAAAAAATAATATTAAATGGACAGAGACAAATGACATTGAAGAATATATGGATAAGCTAGATATTTTATATATGACAAGAGTTCAAAAAGAAAGATTTTTCAATGAAGAAGATTATATAAGACTAAAAGATTATTATATATTAAACAAAGAAAAACTAGAAAAAGCTAAAAAAGATTTATGCATTATGCACCCATTACCAAGAGTAAATGAAATATCAACAGATGTAGATGATGACCCAAGAGCTGCATATTTTAGACAAGTTGAAAATGGAAAGCATATTAGGATGGCATTGATTTTGAAATTGTTAGGAATAAAATAAATATTGAGTGAAAGGAATAAAAAAAGATGAATATTGATAGTATAAAAAATGGAATTGTAATAGACCATATACAAGCTAAAAAAGGAATGGAAATTTATGAATTATTAAATCTAAACGAATTAGATTGTTCAGTTGCAGTTATAACAAATGCAAAAAGCAAAAAAATGGGAAGGAAGGATATCATAAAAATAGATAAAGATTTTGAAGTAAATATAGACATGATAGGCTTCTTAGATCCAAATATAACAATAAATATTGTAAAAGATGATAAAATAGTAGATAAATTTCATGCTAAATTACCAGAAAAAATTGTTAATATTGCTAAATGTCAAAATCCAAGATGTATAACGTCTGAAGAAAGAGAATTAGATCAAGTGTTTATCTTGACAGACAAGGAAAAACAGACTTATCGTTGTAAGTATTGTGAAATGAGTTTAAAATAAAAGAATAAAAATAAAATCCCTTAATATTATATAGTAGAGACTTTTAATATTAGGGGATTTTTTGATAAAAAATACTATACAAATTAAGGATTTAGTTATATAATGTAGAAAACTTTGACTAATTAAAAAATTACATATAAAAAACTACAAATAAAAACAAAATTAGAAATAAAAAGATATTTCTAAAGAAAGGATTGTGAAAAATATGAAGTTAAAAGAACTACTAGTTGGTTTAGAAGGACTAAAAGCAAAAGGATCATTAGATGTGGATATAAAAGGAATAGAAAGCAATTCAAAAAATATAAAAGAAGGATATCTATTCGTTGCAATAAAAGGATTTTCCACAGATGGACATCAATATGTGGAAAACGCAATACAAAATGGTGCAGTAGCAGTAATTATTGAAGAAGGTTGTGACCTTAAAAGTATAAAAGTGCCTGAAGGAGTTACAATTGTAATGTCACCTAATACAAGAAGAGCATTAGCAATAACTTCAAGTAATTTCTATGGAAATCCAACTAAAAAATTCAAACTAATAGGAGTAACAGGAACAAAAGGTAAAACTACAACAACATTTATGATTAAAGAAATTTTAGAAAAAGCAGGAAAGAAAGTAGGGCTAATTGGAACAATAGCTACATATATAAATGGCAAAAAAATTAAAGATAGTGACCGTACAACACCAGAAAGTTTAGAGTTACAACAAATCTTTAGTCAAATGGTAGAAGAAAAAGTAGAAGTTGTTGTAATGGAAGTTTCTTCTCAAAGTTTAAAATTACATAGAGTAGATGGATGCGAATTTGATATTGTATTATTTACTAATTTTTCAGAAGATCATATCAGCAAAAACGAACATCCAGATATGGAAGATTATTTCCAATCAAAATTGAAATTATTCCAAATGTGTAGAGTAGGAATAGTAAATACAGATGACTTGCATGGAGCAAAGATTCCAGGATTATTCCCAGATAGTGATATTACTACATATGGAATTGATAATTATGCAAAAGTATTAGCAAAAGACATTACTATAACTAATTCATATGTTGATTTTAAAGTTAAAATAACTGATAGAAATGAAAGAGTAAAAACAGGAATTCCAGGAAGATTTAGTGTATATAATTCTCTTGCTGCAATTTGTGTTGCACAAAAATTTGGAATTTCACCTGAAGTTATAAAAGAAGCATTATTAGAAGTAAGAGTTCCGGGAAGATCTGAATTAGTTGATAATAAATTAGAAATTCCAATAATGATAGATTATGCACATTCTCCAGAAAGTTTGCAAAATATATTACAAGCAGTAAAAAGCTACACAAGAGGAAAAGTAATATCAGTATTTGGATGTGGTGGAGATAGAGATAGTGGAAAAAGACCTATAATGGGAGAAATATCAGGAAGAATAGCAGATTTTACATTTATAACATCAGACAATCCAAGAACTGAAGATCCACAAAAGATAGTTGATCAAATAGAAGAAGGAATGAAAAAGACAAAAGGAAAATACAAAGTTGTAGTTGATAGAACACAAGCTATAAAAGAAGCTATCAAAATGGCTACAAAAAGAGATATTGTGGTATTAGCAGGAAAAGGTCATGAACCATATCAAGAAATTAATGGAGTTAAACATCCTTTTGATGAAAGAATTATAGTTAGAGATTTAATAGATGAAATAGAAAATGAAAAATCTAAGAAATAATAAAATTAGGTATTAGCGAAATCAAGAGAAAGGTTTGATAAAATGAAGGTAGAAACAAGCGTATTAATAATATCGTTTATCGTAGCAATTATTTTAGGTTTTATTATCATACCAATACTAAAAAAATTAAAAGTAGGGCAAATAGAAAGAGATGATGGTCCGAAATCTCATCTTAAAAAGCAAGGAACACCAACAATGGGTGGAATAATTATGATAATAACTATGATTGTAATTATTACAGGAATATATATATATTTAATTGCAACAGGACAAAATGAAGTTGCAAATAAGATGTTACCACTTCTATTAGTAAGTATAGGAATGGGACTAATTGGATTTATAGATGATTTCAAAAAATTAGTGCTAAAAAATACAAAAGGTTTAAAGCCAAGTTATAAGATGTTAGGATTATTAATTATATCAGTAGCATATGTTGTATACTTGGTTTATGGAATAAAAATAGGAACTGATACATATATTCCAATTATGAAACAATACATATCAATGCCAGTATATTTATATATTCCATTTGCGATAATTGTAATTTTAGCAACAACAAATGCAATAAATTTAACAGATGGGATAGATGGATTATCTTCTAGTGTTTCAGCAATTATAATTACATGTTTAACAATTATAGGAATATTATTTGGAATAGAAGAAATTGGAATTTTTGGAAGTATAGTAGTAGGTGCAGTATTAGGATTTTTAATGTTTAACCTACATCCTGCTAAAGTATTTATGGGAGATACTGGATCACTATTATTAGGTGGAGTTATTTCAGCAATAGCTCTATATATGAAAATGCCATTACTATTAATTATTATTGCACTAGTACCAGTTTTAGAAACTTTGTCTGTTATTATACAGGTTGCATATTTTAAAAAGACTGGAAATAGAATATTCAAAATGGCACCTTTACATCATCATTTTGAGCTTTCTGGTTGGAAGGAGAGTAAGGTTGTGATTGTGTTTAGTGCAGTTACACTTGTGCTTTGTATAGTGGGACTAAATGTAATTGTTTAAAATTTTACAAACTATAAATTTTTTAATTATTACTCGGCTAACATTACAGAATAAATAAATTCTAAAATTATCAAGCAGGCACCTCTCAAAGCGAGTTTGAGATTCTCCTACTTGATAATTAAAGAATTTATAATATTCTTTCATTCGCATTCGTAATTTTATAAAATTTATATTTTGTAAAATTTCATGAAAAATAAATTTTTCTTTTGATAGAAAAGAGTATCGCTTCAATCGCACTCGCTTTTAACAAGGCTCGTTTGGTCGCTACGCGGTACTGCAAAATTATTTAATATAATATTCTAGTGGATAAATATAAAAAGATATTAATGTTAAATTAAAATAATTAGAAAAAGTTGCGAAAGAAAAAAGAAAAAGAGGGAGAAAGGAAAGAGGTATGGCAAAGAAGAAAAGAAAAGAAAGAAGTTTTTCTAGCTTTTTAAATAACCCGATAGATTTTACATTGTTAATTACTATATTGTTATTACTTTGTATAGGATTGATAATGGTATTATCTGCAAGTTCACCATCAGCATTAGCTGAAAGTGGTAATAGTTATTCATATTTTTCAAAACAATTGATATTTGCAGTATTAGGAATAATTGCAATGCTAATGATATCAAAAATAGATTATAGATTTTATCAAAAATTCTATAAACATGCTTGGTGGATTGCATTAATTCTACTAGCATTAGTTTTAGCAGTAGGTAAAGAGATTAATGGTGCAAAAAGATGGATATATGTAACAGAAACTTTATCAATACAACCATCTGAAATAGTAAAAATTTTAATGATTATTTTCTATGCAGGAATATTAGTGAAAAATAGAGATGAGTTATCAAAATATAGTAAAGGATTTTTAAAACATATTTGCTTATTAGCACCTATTATAGGATTATTATTGCTAGAGCCACATTTTAGTGCGTCAATTGTAATAATTGGAATATGTAGTGTTATGATGATAATGGCTGGATGTAGATTTTGGCACTTCTTGGTAACAGGAGTAGTTGCAGGAATTCCAGCATTAGCATTTTTGATTATAAAAGAACCATATCGTTTGCAGAGGGTTATAACATTTTTAGACCCTTGGCAAGATGCAACAGGAGATGGATGGCAGGTAATACAAAGTTTATATGCAATTGGTTCAGGAGGGCTATTTGGTGCAGGATTAGGAGAGAGTAAGCAAAAATTTTTATACATACCAGAGCCACATAATGATTTTATATTCTCAATATTAGGAGAAGAATTAGGATTTATAGGTTGTGCAGTTGTATTAATACTATTTGCAATATTCATTTGGAGAGGTGTATTAATAGCAATGCGTGCACCAGATATGTTTGGAAGTTTAGTTGCAATAGGAATAACAGCTTTAGTTGCAATTCAAGTAATTATAAATGTAGCAGTTGTAACATCTTCTATGCCAGCAACAGGTATGCCACTACCATTCTTTAGCTACCGGTGGAACAGCATTATTTATATTACTGTGTGAAATGGGAATTTTACTGAATATTTCGAGAGCAGGAGTAAAAGGACGGAACATAGAGAGGGATTAGGGGGACGGTCCTAAAAATCCCTAAAATTAGGGATTTAGGGACGGACCTTTACCTAAAATCTATAAGTTTAAGAAGTCCGTCCCCTGTTCCCTGTTTTTAGGGATTTTTACCCCGTCCCAAAATCCCGGAAGGAGGAAAAAATGAGAGCAATTATTGCAGCAGCAGGAACGGCAGGACATATTAATCCAGGAATTGCAATAGCAAACGAGATAAAGAGACAAGAAAAAGATTCAAAGATAATTTTTATAGGAACAACCAGAGGGCTAGAAAATGACTTAGTTCCAAGAGCAGGTTATGAATTAAGAACAATTGAAGCATATGGATTAAGCAAAAAACTATCAATAGATAATCTAAAAAAGATGTATAAAACATTAAAAGGATTTGAAGAAGCAAAAAGAATAATAAAAGAATTTAAACCTGATGTAGTTATAGGAACAGGTGGATATATCTGTGGAGCAACGATTTCAGAAGCACACAAATTAGGAATACCAACAGTATTACATGAAAGCAATGCATTTCCAGGAAAAGCAATTAAAATTTTAGCTAAAAAAACTAATACTATATTAGTTTCTTTTAAAGATGCAATTCCTAGAATAAAAAATGCAAAAAATATAGTTTTTACAGGAACACCTGTAAAAATCAAAAAAATTAATTATACAGATGAAATGAAGAAAAATAAAATTAAAGAATTAGGACTAAAAGATGATAAGCCAATAGTATTAATTTTTGGTGGAAGTCAAGGAGCACAAAAAATTAATGAGTCAATTATTGAAATAATAGAAAAAAATATGAATAAAGATTATCAAGTCATATGGGCAACAGGTCCTAAGCAATATGATATTATAAAAGAAGAATTAGACAATAAGAATAAAAACATAAATAGAATTGAAAATATGAAAATAGTTCCATACATATATAACATGGAAGAAATAATGAATTTGGTAGATTTAATAGTTGCAAGAAGTGGAGCAATGACAGTTACAGAGATATCTAATTTAGGAAAGCCGTCAATTTTAGTACCATTACCAAATGTTAGTCATGATCATCAATTATATAATGCAAAAGCATTAGAAAGTATAGGAGCATCAAAAATTTTACTAAATAATGAACTAACAGGAAAACTATTAAATGAACAAATTGAAAAAATAGTATTAGATAAAAAAGAAATGGTACATATGGGAGAAAAAGCCTTAAGTATGGCAACTTCAAATGTTGAACAAAAAATTTATGATGAAATAAAAAAGGTTTGTAAAAAATAAAACTTTAAAAAAGGAAGTAAAAAATATGTTTAAAAACATACAATTTAAAATAATATTAGTTTTTTTCATAATAGGAATAATAATAATAAGTGGATTAGGAATTTCTTTTATAAATTCACTTCAAATGTTAAGTGTAAAAGTAGAAGAGGGACAAGTTACTGCAGAGCAAGTGGAACAAATATTAAATGTAATACAACATAGAACATTTATCACATTAACAACTGCAGGAGTTGTTTTTGCAATAATTGGAATAATTTCAGCAATATTTTTATCAAGATTTGTTATTTATCCAATTAACAAATTAATAAAAAGTGCAGAAAAAATTACAGAAGAAAATCCAGATAAAAAGGATAAAGATACACTTGATGAAATAGATACTGCAGGTAAAGAAAATATAGATAAAGATAAAAAATCAAGAAAAAAACCTTTCAAAAAGAAAAAAAGTAATGATTTAGGAGATCTAGAAAATGTATTTGGAGTCATGACAACAGAATTAAAAGAAAAACTAAGTGAAGTTTCAACTCAAAAAAATCAAATAGAAACAATATTGCTTCACATGACAGATGGAATCATAGCTTTTAACATGAAAGGTGAAATAATCTTGATAAATCCAGCAGCAAAGAAATTTTTGAGTATTAGACCAGAAGATAATACATTTGATGATATATTTAAAAAATTCAATTTAGATATAAATATGGAAAAAATAATTTACTTAGAAAATTGGACTTCAACAGAGCAAAGAATACAAGTAGAAGATAATTATATGAATGTATTTTTTGCACCATTTAAAAATGAATCTGATAGACCAGATGGTGTAATAGCAGTAATTCAAGATATAACAGAACATGTAAAATTGGATAATATGCAAAAAGAATTTGTTGCAGATGTGTCACATGAATTAAAAACTCCAATTACATCAATCATGGGATATGCTGATACTTTACTAGAAGGAGATTATGATAAGGAAACTCAAACTAAATTTTTAAATGTAATTGCAACAGAAGCAAGGAGAATGGCAAGATTAGTTACAGATTTATTAACACTTTCAAGATATGATAGTAATAAAAAGAAAACACATAAGGAATCATTTGACTTAGGTGAATTAGTAAAAAAATGTCAAGATAAATTAGCAATAGAAATTAAGAAGAAAAATCATAAAGTAAATTGTTTTGTTACAGCAGATGTGCCACCAGTATATGCTGATAAAGATGATATTGAAAGAGTGGTATTAAATATATTAACTAATAGTATAAAATACACAAAAGATGGTGGAGAAATCAAAATATATGTAGGATTTGTATATAATGATGCATATATAAAAATTTTTGACAATGGAATTGGAATTCCAGAAGAAGATTTGTCAAGAATATTTGAAAGATTCTACAGAGTGGACAAGGCTCGTACAAGAGAAATGGGAGGTACTGGTTTAGGTCTTTCAATTGCAAAAGAGATTTTGGATAAAAATGGTGGAAGTATAGATATAAAAAGTGTTGTTGGACAAGGTACAGAAGTTGTTGTAAGAATACCAACAAAACAATAAACAGGGATTAAGGGGACGGTCCTAAAATCCCTGATTTTAGGAATTTAGGGACGGACTTTAAATTAATAGAATAAAATAGGTAAATATTTAATAATTTATATCGCTTCTCGGCTAACATTACATTATAGAGAAATTCTTTACTTGTAAAACAGGCACCTCTCAAAGCGAGTTTGAGATTCTCCTGCTTTACAAGTAAAGAATTTTTACTATAATTCCATTCGCATTCGAAACTCATAAATTATTAAATGTTTACCTAAAATCTATATATATATTTAAGAGGTCCGTCCCTTGATCCCCTTTTTTAGGGATTTTTAGGACCGTCCCCCAATCCCTGCAAAAAAATTCGAAAATTCATTGATAAGTTAGCAAAAATAATGTATAATAAAGGAGTGAAAATCTAAAAAAGGAATGTGATAAAAGCATGAGTGAAAAAACAAAAGAAATATTAGAGTGGGTATATTGTATAATTATAGCATTAGTATTGGCAATGCTATTTAGATATTTTATAGGAACACCAACAATTGTAAAACAAGAATCAATGTATCCAACATTAATACAAGATGAAAGATTGTGGTTAAATAGATGGGGAAGAACAACAAAGACTTTACCCAAAAGAGGAGATATAATAACATTTGAAGAACCTGCAAAAATAAAATATACAGCATCTGAAATAGACGAAAGTAATCCAGTAGCACAATATAATGATAGAACAGGATTTGATTGGTTTATACATAATTTCTTAGAAATAGGAAAAAGAAGTTATATCAAAAGAGTAATAGCATTACCTGGTGAACATGTAGAAATTAAGGATGGAAGTGTATACATAGATGGAGAAAAATTAGATGAACCATACTTACAAGATGGAATTGTAACAGATTTGTACGTAAATACAAATGGTGTAGGATTTGATGATTTTGTTGTTCCAGAAAATTGTGTATTTGCAATGGGAGATAATAGAAATCATAGTACAGATTGTAGAGCTTTTGGATGTATACCACTAGAGAAAATTGAAAGTACAGTAGCGATTAGAATTTGGCCATTGAATAAATGGGGACATGTGGATTAAAGGATTTGATTAAATGTTTGAAACAATTTTAGGAAATGAAAAAAATAAACAAATATTGCAAAAATCAATACAAAACAATACAATATCACACAGCTATATGTTTGTAGGAATACAAGGAATAGGTAAAAAAATAATTGCAAAAGAATTCGCAAAAAATATATTATGTTTGAATCAGGAAAACAAAAATGGCAATACAAATTGCACATGTAAATCATGTATTGAGTTTGAAACAAATAATAATCCAGACTTCTCAATAATAGAACCAGATGGGAATAGCATCAAAATAGAGCAAATACGTGAATTACAAAAAAGAATACAAGAAAAACCTATAATATCAAATAGCAAAGTATATATAATAGATAATGCAGACATGATGACTCAAGAAGCACAAAATTGTTTATTAAAAACATTAGAAGAACCACCAGAATATGCAACAATAATATTAATAGGCTCAAATGAAAACCTATTTTTAACAACAATAAAATCACGTTGTATGATTTTACACTTTGAACCAATATCAAATGAAAATATAAAAAAATATTTGCAAAATGAATTGGAAATTTCAAATATAGATGATGAAATGTTAGATATATTTCAAGGCAGTATAGGAAAAGCAATAGCGTTAAAAGACAAGAAAGAAGAATATGAAAAAATAATAGCATTTGTAGAAAATTTGGATAAGAAAGATATAATAGACTTATACAAATTAGCAGAACCAATATATAAATCAAAAGAAGAAATATTTGAGATATTAGATTATATAAATATTTTACTATTAAAAAAAGCAAGACAAAATTATTTATACACTGATTGCATACAAATTGTAGAAGATACTAAAAAAAGATTGAAACAAAATGGAAATTATGATATGTGTATAGATAATCTAGTATTTAATCTTAAAGAAAGGGTGTAAAACAATTTGAAAAATATAATAGGAGTAAGATTTAAAAAACTAGGAAAAATATATTTCTTCAATCCAAAAAACTTAAGAGTAAGAAGAGGGGACAAAGTAATAGTAGAAACAGCTCAGGGTGATGAATATGGAGAAGTTGTTATACCAAATAGATATATTGAAGATGAAAAAATATTAGCACCATTAAAGAAGGTAATACGTATAGCAAATTATAGGGATCATAAACAATACCAAGAATGTAGAAAAAAAGAGAAAGAAGCATTTCAAACATGTCTAAAAAAGATAAAAGAACACAAATTAGACATGACATTAACAGATGTAGAATATAAATTTGATAATAGTAAAATACTATTTTACTTTACAGCGGATGGAAGAATAGACTTTAGAGACTTGGTAAAAGACTTAGCAGCAATATACAAAACAAGAATAGAATTAAGACAAATAGGAGTAAGAGACGAAGTAAAAAGAATAGGTGGAAATGGAGTTTGTGGTAGAGAACTATGTTGCTGCACATTTTTGAGTGACTTTGAAACAGTATCAATAAAAATGGCAAAAGAACAAAATCTATCATTAAATCCATCAAAAATATCAGGAAATTGTGGAAGATTAATGTGTTGCTTAAAATATGAGAATGACGTATATGAAGAAAAAGCAAAAAGATTACCAAAAGTTGGAGCAATAGTAAAAACAGAAGATGGAGTTGGAGAAGTAGACTCTGTAGAAACGCTAAAAGAACAATTAAGAGTAAAATTCAAAGATGGCGAAGTAAACACATATAAAAAATATGACGCAAAAGATATATTAGTAATAAAAGACGTAGAAGAAGAAACAGATGAGACAGACGAAATAATTGATCCAGAACTAGAGAGGGATTAGGAGGTGAAAAATATGGCATATAAAATAACAGATAAATGTATATCTTGTGGAGCTTGTGCAGCTGAATGTCCAGTAGGATGTATATCACAAGGTGATGATAAGTTTGTAATAGATCAATCAGCTTGTATATCATGTGGTACATGTGCTGGAGTTTGCCCAGTTGAAGCACCAGAAGAAGAATAGGAAAACATGAAAAATAGGTAGTATGAAACCTACCTATTTTTGTGTTCTTTTTGTGTTGCGATTAACGTAATATTACCCGACTTTGTAATTTAATTATAATACATATTTATTGTCTTTGTCAATTACAAAATGAAATTTATTAAATAAATAATTGAAATGTACATAAAATTGTGATATAATCCCAACAGTAACTTGTTGAAAAAGGTTTAGAAAGGAGAACTTTATGAACAATAAAAAAGTTGCAGAATTTCTGCAAAAACCATTACAGGAGGCTTTTGATGCTGAATGCCGGAGCTATGCAAACTATTTAAAAATTTATGAAAGTTTGGCTAAAACATGGGAAGAGTTAAAGAAACAAGAAGATGAATTAGAAGAAAAAAAGGAGTTAGAACAAAAAATTTCTGATTACAATCGTTCTTTTAATTCAAGTGAATTTGATGAGATGAAGAAATTATTGAATTTATCAGATTCAGTTGCGAGAGATTTTATCAATGCATTTTCTATGTATGAAGGAAACACGGATTTAAAAGGTAAAATGCAAGATGTAAAATATGAAATCAATAAAGTATCAAACCTTTTAAATGTTTTTAGAGAAAAACTTTATGCTATTCACACTAATGTAAAGTACATTCTTAACTATGTGTATGATGCGAAGGTTGAATTAGATTTTTCAGGAAAAAATCCTATCGCAGAAAGATTTTTTATTTTTTATTATAAATCTAAAGACAATTTTAAGTATAAAAGAAATATAATAAAAATAGAAGGATGCAAATTAGGAAAGAACTTTATGAAAGCATATTTGGCAGCAGGATGTGAGGAAGAAAGAAAAGCCTATGAATGGATTCTATGGAAAGTAATGAAATCCGAAATCTAAACCGAACGCAAATGGGAAAAATACATTTGCACAAGTAAATTAAAAAAAATAAAAGACAGTTAAGGAATAATTTCACCTTTTCTGTCTTTTATTCTAATCCCTGTTTGTGATTTCTTCTAAGTCTAACAATTCTTGCCATCTTTCATCTACAAGTTTTTGGAATTCTTCTA
>CALXZZ010000033.1 GCA_944393365.1 uncultured Clostridia bacterium | reverse complement strand
ACATATCTTTTTCCTCTAAAGTCTTTTGTTAAATGTATATCAAAGTTTAATACTTGTATAACTTGTTCTTCTGCTGTTTTTTCATTGTTGAATTGTCCAATTCTTAACATTGAGTTTCTTAATGCTGTAACTAAGTTTGGAAAAGTTTTTGCGTGGTGTGTGAATAATGTGAATTTTGATGCAACTTGGGCAGCTTGAATCATCCAAGCAGCTACGGGGTCTGTTGCAACCTCTCCAATGATGTTAACAGAACCGTCAGTTTTCTTTTGAACGTCTAATCCTTCTTGTCCTGATATTGTTTCTGTTTCTCTAAATGTTAAGATGTTTCTTGTTGGGTAAATTTTTCTTAAGTGAAGCTCGAACGCTGTTTCCTGAACACGGATGTTCATTGTTTCATAAATATTTTCTATCATTCCCATAAGCATTGTTGTTTTACCACAACCTTGCTCACCAGTGATTGAGATAATTCTTGCTCCTTTTACTAAGAATTTTAATAGTTCGATTGATTCATCACTACCAACTTCTCCTTTAAACCATTGTTCTAGTGTTGAACGCTTAACGTCAAATTTTCTTACGAAGAACGCCCATGTTTCTGAGAAACTTGGTCTTACAACAACTACACGTGAACCATCTTTCATTTCATTGATTTTATATCCATTTGTATCTGATAATTGTCCTGGGTTGTTGTATTTATATATATTTTGACATACTCTTTTTAATTCTGCTTCTGTTCCAAATGATAGGAACGCTAAACGTATTGATTTACCTTGGAAGAAAATCCATATACTGTCACATGCTCTTGGAACTTTATGCTCTACAACTTGATTTAGATAATCTCCCCCATCTGTTTGTGCTACTTGACTTAAAAAACTTTCTGGTAATCCTGAAACTCCTCCTGATACACCATCTATGTTCATATCTCTTATTTCATCAATACTGCTATATCCTTTATAGTGTTGATATATCCTTTGTACTACTATTGACAATTTATCTGAAAAGCTTAACACTACATTTTCTTTTTCATATATTTCTTCAATTTCATGTGCTGTTATAACATATGAAGGTTTTGTTTCTCCATCTAAATATTTCAATTCTGCTAAGTTGTATTTTTTTATTAATTCAGTTAAAGCTTCATATGCAAATTCTTTTTTATATACATATATTAAAATATCAAATTTATCTTGTGCTGTTAGTAAGGATGGGATATCAAATGGGATTGCTTTTGATATATTACTTTCTGTTACTCCATATTCTTTTTCTAATAGATCAAAAATCAATTCTTTTACGTATTTTTTGTCGTTAATATCACCATATGTACATCCTTTTAGAGCTTTCTTTAATTCGTATTTTTTGTTTTTTCTTCTTTTTAACTCTTCTTCTGATAATCCTATATCATAAAGGTTGATTTTTGTTATTTCATCTAATCTCTTCTTGACAAATTCAATCATTTTTTCTATGGTATAAGTTTTATCATCTACATCAATTTCTGTTTCTACTTCTGCTGTTTTCTTTTTCTTAATAACATAATAAATCGCATAGCCAGCCACAGCTAATACAACTATTATTAAGATGATATTTGTTATTGTCATTTAGTTTCCCTCCTTACTTATTTATCCCATTTTCATTTGTAAATCTTGTAATCTATATATGATATTTTCTGCTGTCCTTCCTACTTCTGCTATAAAAAATCCGTTTCTATCTTCTTCATCCACTGTTTTTCTAAGTCTTAGGAATAGATCTGGAACTTTAGCTTCTTCTGCAGCTTCAAAAAATAGTGTGTTATATGGTATTGTAGAAACTTTGTTTTTTTCTCCCATATATCTAGATATATTTTTTATAGTATATTTTGAAAATTTATCATATCTTCCGATTAATAATAAAGCTTTTTTAGTTGCAAACATTGGTTGGTTGTCTCTAATTTCCATAAATCTATTTATACTTGTTAATCTTTGACTTAAATTAACTATTACTAAATTAGATGCATCTATAATTTCTTTTTTAGTATTTTCATCTACTTCTGCATCTAAATCTACTAGTACTAAATCATAATAATTATTAGCTAAATTAATTATTTCTGGATACATTTTACACAAATTTTTATATTCTTCTTGACCACCTTTGTATGTTTGTAAAACCTCTAATCTATCTTTAAAAACTATTTTTGTATAGTTTGTAATATTTTCAGCTTCCAGTTTGTTGCTTCTCATTATTTTTATTAATCCACTAATTCCCTCTTCCATTGCAACATGTGTATTTGGTCCAAATAAACCTAAGTTTTTTTTCACTTTCTTTTCTTGCCAAAAGCATCTATCTAAAGTTTTGTCATCTTTCCCAGTAGAAACAACTAATATACGATAATTGTGTTCTATCGCCATATATGTACTAATTGCTGCAATTGATAGAGTTTTTCCAGTTTGCTCTTTTCCACTATTCCAAAATGTTACTACTGACATTATATTCATTCCTTTCTAGTTACAAATCTAGCTTTTACACATTTCTTTCAATAGCCTTAATAGCTCTTCTTATATTGCTTTCACTTACATTTCCTAAAATTTCTTCCGCCAAATATGCTAGTCCATCTTTATATTGTATACTTAATTTTTTTAATTTTATTTTTGCAACTCTTTGATTTTCATAAATAACAGTTAAATCTCCATTTTCAATAGGGAAATATAATCTATATTCATTCCATATCACCTTATATCCAAGTGAAAGAAAGTTTAAATAATCATCTTCTTCTTTTAACATTTCTTTTGAGAAGTAAACTTTTGTCAAGCTAATCGGTTCTTTTAAACCTGTTAATATCTCTAATCCTTTTTTTAAAGAATAATTGTCAAAAGATGTTACGAAATAGTTTTTGCTTGCTTCTTCTAGTCCATATGAGTTAAAGCCATTAATATTATCTGTATCAATTAAAATAATATCATATTCCATTTCTTGTTCTTCTGCTAATCCTAGATATTTTTTTATATCTGATATATTTTCAAATCCCACTGCGATATCTATTTCTTCGAATTCTGTAACATATTTCACAGTAGGGTTTATAACTGGCACAATATATCTTGCTTTTTGGTTAATAGTAGAATCTATCACTAACACTTTTTGTTTTAGAGTTGTTAATATCTTGGCAACATATAAAATTAAATCTGTTTTGTCATAAGCCCCTATAAACCCTATTTTTTTCATATGTACTCCTCTCCTTTTTATTCAGACGTTGTAGTAGTTGTTGTTGTTGCTGCTGATAATGAATCTAGATATTCTTTTCTTGAATTTTGAGAATTTGTTATACTTTCTTCCATATTTGTTTGTATATTTGTAGCTGCTTGATCTCCTTGAGCATTTATCGCGCTATTAATATAATTATTTCTTAATGTTGCACTATTATTGCTATTATATCTTTCTCTTATTTCGCTCATTGCTCTTTCTAAAATATTTGGATCACTTTGTAGTAATGCTGATGTACTTTCATTTATTGGATATGTTGGTGTTGCAGCTGCTTGCATTCCTGCTTCTGTATATTTAGTTGCATAAAGTTTTGCTCCATTTATTTGATATGCATCTATTATTGCACAACTCATATGTAGAATTTCATCTTCTGTCATATTAACCCATATTGTATCTTCTGAATCCACTCCACCTATTACTGGTATTTCTACTTCTTTTTTAGAAACAACAATATAATCTTGTCCTGATGGTAGCATTAGACGTATATCTATATAATCTCCTGTTGCTAAGTCCATTGGTAGTACAACCATATTATATTCTTGTTTTCTCATATCATCTTGAACAATATTGTCACTCTTACTTAGTAATTCTGTTGTAATTACTGTATTTGCCTTCATATTAACTTTTGCAACTAATGGTACACTATTTAATTCTAGATATTCTTTGTTGTTATTTCTAGTAATAAAATAGTTTTCTGTTTCTTCTTCTTGTTCAACTTGGTATTCTGTTCCATCTATTGTTATGTATAAACTTGGTTCATTATTTCTATATTTTGTATAGATATCATTTCCTTCTTTATCTTGTAGAGCATAATTTTGTATCAAACTAATATCACTTGTTGCATTACTTGGAACTAGAGTTCTGTTTACTGTTTGTAAAGTTAGCATATCAGTTGTAATTACTTGTCCAGAACTAACATCCTGATTTAAAACATATGCTTTTACACTGTTTGCTAATTCTTCGTTTTCTTCTTGTATTTTACTCATTAATTGCATAAATAATAATGCTATAACTATACCTGAAATTAATAACATTACTAACATTCCTAATAAAAATGAATTTCTTGCTTTTCTTTGCATTGGATTTGTTGCCATAACAAATTCCTCCCTTATATAATAATTTTCTATATTTTTTTACAAAATATCCATCTATTTTATTTTAACTCAAACCAGTTTCAAAATCAATAAAATCAGTCCTTGTTATATAAACTTCATATTTTTGTAATATTTTTGTAATATTTTGTGTCTTTGTACTATAAATTGATAAATTTTTTCAATGCTTTTGCTACACCTTCTTCAGAATTCGAACTAGTTACATAGTCTGCCAACTCTTTTAGTTTTGGTGTACTTTGTCCCATCGCTATCCCAACTCCTGCATTTATTATCATTTGTTTATCATTAACATTATCACCTATTGTTATAACTTCTTCTTTTTTTATATTTAGCCTAGAAATCAGATATTCTATTGCATCCCATTTATCCACGTTTTTAGAAGAAATTTCTGTATAGTAATATTCTATCGGCACTTCTTCTGTTCCTTGTTCTATTACTTTTCTCGACATATGCGAAACTTCTAGTATTTCAATGTCTTTTACTTTTTTTAGTTTATTTAATATCGATTTAAATACTGTTTTATTTTCATCACATATTGTTATTTTTAAGAATTTTTCATTTGTCATTTTTTGTATATATTCATACATATTTTCCACAATGTTTATATGTGTTCTTTTTTCTTCTTGTTTTTTCAAATTTTCTTTATAATAATACAACACATTATATTTTAAAGCATTTGAAAGTATTGTTTCTTCTGTGTATACATTGTATGAAATGCTATTTTGTTCACATATTTTTATAATTTCTAAGACTTTTTCTTTGTTCATATATTTTTCATATAAAACTTCATTTTTTTGGATATCATAAATAAGAGCACCATTTCCTGCTATAAAATATTTTTTACTTCCTATTTCTTTTGCAATTGTTTTTATTGAATCTATTGGCCTTCCTGATGCAATTATTACATCTGTTCCTTTTTCTATTGTTTTTTGTATAACATTTTTTGTGTTTTCTGTAACTTGTCCATAACTATCTAGCATTGTTCCGTCTAAATCTATCGCAACTAATTTGTACATTTTTATATTTTCCTCCATTTATTATTTTTTATATTTTTTGCTTTTTAATTATACTTTTTATGACAAAAAATTGCAATATATATTTTTTCATATTTTGGTAAAAATTTCTTGTTTATTTTCTTCATTTTTTACACATTCTAGTAGTAGAAAAAGCAAAAGTTTTTTCTTAAATGTAATATTGCAGGAGGTGAAAAAACAATGGCAAACTCATCAAACAAAAAATTAGTTCCAGAAGCTATGACTGCTTTAGATAAATTCAAATATGAAGTAGCTAGTGAAGTAGGTGTTAATTTAAAAGACGGATATAACGGAGATTTATCTTCAAGAGATGCTGGTAAAATAGGTGGACAAATGGTTAAAAAAATGATCGAACAAGCTGAAAGAAACATGAAATAGTTTCCACTTTTTCTAACTGGTAGGAAGTTAAATTTTGTTTTTATATATTTTATTTTTAAAATACATAAAGGCAGGATTTGATTTCCTGCCTTTTTTAATTTATTTTTATGCTTCTGGTTCTACTAAACCATAATTCTTTCCATCTTTTAATTTATGTATTACATTTACTTTTCCTGTTTCAACATTTATAAATGTTAAGAAATTATGTGTTGGTTTTTCTTTTAATTTTAAAACTGCATCTTCTGGTAACATTGGTTTGATTTCATAATATGATGTTTTTATAATTTCATCTTGTATTTCTGAAATTTTATCATCTACTGTTTCCATTGTTTTAAGTGATGCATCTTTCATCATTTTTTCTTTTTTAGTTTTTGCTTTTCTGATTTGTCCTTCTAGAATATCAATATCTTTATCAATTGATGCATACATATCTTTATCTTCTGTTACTGCTCTGTATTTTTCTCCATTTGCAGTTACATAGATTTCTGCTATTTGTTCATTTTTCTCTGTTCTTAATGTAACTTCTGCTTCTGCATCTTCAAAATATTTATCTATTCTGTCTAATTTTCTTTCTACGTAATCGTTTATAGCTTCTGTTATCTTTAGTTCCTTTCCTGTTATTTTTATTTTCATAAAAATCGCTCCCTTCTTCTTTCATGTTTAAATTTTATAGTATATTTTTATTATATATGTTATTTCGTTTTTTTTCAAGTTTTTTTGTTATTTTTCATTTTATAGTTACTCAATTTTCACATATCATTGTTAATTAACATTCTGGTCCAATTAAAATAACTCTTCTAATTTGTACTCTTTTTCCAGTTTTTCATTAAAGTATAATTTAGCAATAAGTTTAAACTCTTCTAAAGATTCATCTTTTATCTCAAATGAATATAGTTTTTTAGGTGGTGCCGTTATTGTATATCTTATCGCATTCAAAGTGCTTTCTGTGATGCTAATAGCTGATTTATCCTGAGTTCCACATGTTTTGCATTTTAATCCATTATCTCTTAAGCTAAAATATTGCAAATTTTCTTTTTCATGACAATTTGTACATTCTTCTATTTTAGGTCTAAATCCTATAATGCTTGCTAATCTCATTTTAAATATACTTAATACTAAATCTAAATTTTTATCTGTTTCTGATATTACATATAATGTATTTAAAAGTAATTGCAATATATTAAAACAATTCTGGTTTTCATGTGTTACATCTTGTATTATTTTTATTATATTTACTGCATATTTCAATTTATCTAAATCCGTTCTTAAGTTATAAAAAACTTCTATCGGTTCAACCGAATTTATATGATATGTACTTGTCCCTTTAAACATCAAATATTCTCCAAAGCAAAACATCTGCGTGCCAGCTAAAAGAGCACTTCTTGGTCTACGTGCTCCTTTAGCTACACATGAGATTTTTCCGTACATTTGGTGTTAATATTGTTAGCATTTTGTCATAATCTCCCATATTGCTTTCTGATAATACTACTCCGCTTATTTTTATGTTTGCCATTTAACTATTTCTCCTTTTAGTTGCTATCATTTCATTTATTCTTTTTCTCCAAGTTAAAATTGCTTTCCAAATTGTCTAGATTGTTCTTTAAGTTTCCAGATTCAAATTCTTGCTCTAAAGGATTATTTAATTCTCCTTCAATTCCTTTTTCTATTTCTTCTATTTGTTTAAATTCTAAATATGTGTTTATATCTCCTGTATTTTTAAATGTTTCCCATGCCATTTTCTTAATCATTAGCTATCATTCCTTCCTAAGGCATAAATATCTATTTTTCATTTTATAGTATTTTTTATTTCATTTTTTAATTGTGCCCTTAATTTTATCTTTTGCATTTTTGCTATTTTTATTCTACTTTAAATTTTTATTTTATTATGTTTTTGATTTTTTCTTTATTCTTGTCATTTCTTATTTGTTTAATTTAAATTTATTAACTATGGCATCATTTTCTTGCCAATCTTCTTTTACTTTAACCCATGTTTTTAGGTTTATTTTTACGCCAAAATTTTCTTCCATATCTATTCTTGCCATTCTTCCAATTTTTTTAAGCATTTCTCCATTTTTTCCTATTATAATTCCTTTGTGTGAATTTCTTAAGCAATAAATTGTTGCTTCTATATCATATATATCTTCTCCATTTTTGTTTTTTCTTTGTTTCATTTTTTCTACTTCAACATAAATTCCATGTGGTACTTCATCTTGTAATAGTTTTAGTGCTTTTTCTCTAATTGTTTCTTCTGCTAGTTGTCTTAAAGTTTGATCTGTGTACTCCTCTATATCATAATATGCAGGTCCTTCTTTTAGTTTCTTTTCAATTTCATCTAATATTACTTCTTTATATTTACTATTTGTAGCAGAAATTGGTATTACTGCTTCAAAATCATATTCTTTTCTATATAAATCAATTAAATTTAGTAATTTTTCTTTTTTAACTAAATCTATTTTATTAATTATTAAAATAGTTTTCTTTTTTGCTTCTTTTATTTTTTCTAGAATTCTTCTATCCCCTCTACCAATTTCATCACTTGTTGCCTCAATTAAGAATAATATTAAGTCACTATCTTTAAGACTTCCAAATGATGTTTCTATCATTGTTTCATTTAATTTTGTTTTTGGCTTATGAATTCCTGGTGTATCTATAAATATAATTTGTGAATTTTCTCTATTTACTATTCCTTTTATCGCTGTTCTTGTTGTTTGTACTTTGTTTGCTATTGCTGCAACTTTTTCTCCTACAAGTAAGTTTAATAATGTTGATTTTCCTACATTTGTTCTTCCTATTAATGTTACAAATCCTGATTTGAATTTTTCCATATCTACTCACAGTCCTTTCATAATGTGCAAATCTTTTACTTTGCTTCTATATTATACACCATTTTTTTGCTAAATTTGTAGAAATTATGAAATTTCTTTAAATTTTTTTAAAGGGATTAGGGGACGGTCCTAAAAATCCCTATTTTAATTGTTTTCTACTAATATAGCTATAAAAATAGTATAAAATTTTTGAATTTCGAATGTGAACAAGATTGCATTAGAGCTTCTCATCTTGTAAAATAGGAGAATCTCAAACTAGCTTTGAGAGGTGCCTGTTTTATAAGATTAGAAGCTCTATGTAATGTAGTGTTAGCCGAGAAATTAAATAAATTTTATACTATTTTTAATATACTCATCAAAGAAAATAACAGGGATTTTTAGGACCGTCCCCAAAATCCCTGCTTTATGCATATGCTTGTCTTTTTCTGAAACTTAATAAGTTTGTTATTTCTCTTTCCGTATTTCTTGCTTTTTTTGTTTTTCTTGCTCTTTCTTGTTCCAATTCTCTTTTTTGTTTTTCTGCCATTGATTGACAAATTGCTTTTTGATAAGTAAAGTGTGTATCTTGAGCAATTTTGCTCCAATTGTATTCATTTCTTACTTTATTTTTTGCTCTTTTTGTAATATCTGCACATAATTTGTGATCATATAATAATTCTAGTATTGAATCTGCAATTGAATTTGGATTTCCACAATAACTTTTCATTCCGTTTACTCTATGTTCTACTATTTCATTTAATCCACCTATATCAGATACTACAACTGGATTTTCTGAAAGCATTGCTTCTAATGCAACTATTCCAAATGGCTCATATGTACTTGGAAATACTGATATATCTGCTGCTTTGTACATTCTTTGTACATCTTTTCCTTGCATGTATCCTGCAAAATATACTTTGTTTTCTATCCCCATTTGTCTTACTTGTTGTTGTAATTCTTCTAGCATTCCACCTTTTCCACAAATTACAAGTTTTGTATCATGGTATCCATTTAATATTTTAGGCATTGCTGCAATAAGATGTTGTATTCCTTTTTCATATACTAATCTTCCCATAAATAGAATGATTTTTTCATTATCCATTGCATATCTTCTTCTGAAATTATAGTCTCTTTCTACTCCGTTAAATAAACTTAGGTTTACACCATTTGGCACTACATTTATTTTTTCATATGGTAGGCCAAATAATCTTTGTAGTTCACCTTTCATGTAATTACTATTTACTATTACTTCTGAAGATTCATATGTTAACATCCATTCTGTGTCATTTATATATCTTTGTGTTTCATCATGTATTCCGCTGTTTCTTCCTGCTTCTGTTGCATGTATTGTTGATACTATTGGTATATTATATGAATTTTTTAATGTTTTTGCGGCATATGCAACTAACCAATCATGTGCATGTATAACGTCAAAATTTCCTTCTTTTGCAATAATTTCATTTGCTTTTGCTATCATATTAAAGTTCATTTGCATTATCCAGTCTATGAAATTATTTGGATTTATCATAAAATTATCTACACGATATACTTTAACTCCTTTATCATCTTCAAAGTATGGTGCATCTCCATCTTTATATGTTACTACTGTTACATCATGCCCATCTTTTAGTAATGTTCTTGATAAATCGTGTACAACTCTTGCAATTCCACCTACTATTCTTGGTGGGTATTCCCATGTTAACATCAATATTTTCATTGATATTACCCCTTCTTTCTTTTATTTTCTTTTGTTTTCGACGTTTTTCTTCTCATTCTTTACTATTTTATACAATTTTTTTGTAAATGTAAATGGTTTTTTGTTAATTTTTTAATTTTTTAATTTTTCATTTCTTATTATATTTTTTAAAATTTACATAAAAGTATTTCTTTTTTTCCAAAACTATGATATAATAGTAATAGTTGGAATTCAAAGGAGGAAAAATAATATGTGGCAAATTTGGTTAATTATTGCAGGAGTATGCTTAGTAATAGAAATAATGACAACAGGATTCTTAGTATTCTGGCTTGCAATAGGAGCATTAATATCTATGATAGTTAGTCTATTTACTGATAGTATACTAATTCAAACAGCAGTGTTTGTTATATCATCTGCAATATTAATTTTTGCAACAAAACCATTTGTTAAGAAATTTGCAAAAACCAAAGATGTAAAAACAAATGCATTTTCAATTATCGGACAAAATGGAATTGTTACAAAAGAAATTGACTCAATTAATGCAAAGGGTCAAGTAAAAATAGACGGTGAAACTTGGAGTGCAGTAGGAAAAGATGATATGGATATTCCAAAAGGAACTGAAGTTGAGGTATTAGAAATTAAAGGTGTTAAAGCAGTTGTCACACCTATAAAAAAATAGATTTATATTTTTTACCACAATGAAATATATTTTACTAATTAAATCATAATTGTAGAAATACATTTCTAAAAAGAATTATTATAAGGAGGATAAAATTATGTGGTTTTTATTAGTTTTACTTGTTATTATTTTAATAATAGCATTCATGTCAATCAAAATAGTTAAACAATCTGAGGTATATATAATTGAAAGATTAGGTAAATTCTATAAAGTAGCTGATGCAGGTCTTACAATTATAATTCCATTTTTAGATCATGTTAGAAGTGTAGTTAGCTTAAAACAACAAACAATGGACGTACCACCTCAAGGAGTTATTACTAAAGATAATGTTACAATTACAATAGATACTGTTGTTTTCTATCAAATAACAGATCCAGCAAAGGCAGTTTATGAAATTCAAAGTTTGAAAAAAGGTATCGAATACTTAGCTATTACAACAATTCGTGATATCATTGGTAAAATGGACTTGGACGAAACATTTAGTTCAAGAGATGGTATCAATAATCAATTAAGAGTTGTATTAGATGAAGCAACTGATAGATGGGGATGTAAAATAGACAGAGTTGAAATCAAAGACATTACACCACCAGCAGACATCAGAGATGCAATGGAAAAAGAAATGAATGCAGAAAGAAATAAAAGAGCTATGATTCTAGAATCTGAGGCTCAAAGACAATCAGCAATCACTATTGCAGAAGGTAAAAAACAAGCTGCTATTTTAGAAGCTGAAGCTGATAAAGAAGCTCAAATAAGAAGAGCTACTGGTGAGGCTCAAGCAATTAGAGAAGTAGCAGAAGCTAAAGCCAAAGAAATTCAAATGGTTTATGATGCTATCAAGAAAGCTAACCCTGATGATAAATTAGTTCAATTAAAATCTTTAGAAGCTTTAGAGGAAGTTGCTAAAGGTGATGCGAATAAAGTATTTATTCCTTTCGAAGCAACAAGTGCTTTAGGTGCTTTAGGTGCTATGAAAGAAGTTGTAAGTGAAAAAGATATAAATAAGAAAAAAGAATAACGTCCATTTGGGGACGTTTCTTTTTGGACAAAAATGTCCATCTTGGGACACATCTCTTATTTAATATTAAGCATCTGTCCCCGTTTGGACAAAAATGTCCAAACGGAAACGTCCCTAAATGGACATTTTCACTAACCCAACAAATAATGGTGCTGGCTTATTTGGTCTTGATTTTAATTCTGGGTGGAATTGTCCTGCTATAAAATATGGATGTGTTTTTTTATCTAATTCTACCATCTCAACTAATAATCCATCAGGTGATGTTCCTGAAATTTTCATTCCTGCTTTTTCTATTTGTTCTCTATAATCATTATTAAACTCATAACGATGTCTATGTCTTTCTGAAATCTCTTCTTCTCCATAAATTTCTTTTGCTAAAGTATTATCTTTTATTATACATGGGTATGCTCCTAAACGCATTGTTCCACCTTTTTTCTTAATTTCTTTTTGTTCTTCCATTATATGAATTACTTGATTTGGAGTTTCTTTATTAAATTCTTCTGAATCTGCATCTTTAATACCTAAAACATCTCTTGCAAATTCTACAACTGCCATTTGCATTCCTAAACATATTCCTAAAAATGGAATCTTGTTTTCTCTCACATATTTAACAGTTTCTATCATACCATTAATTCCTCTATCTCCAAAACCACCTGGTATTACAACTCCATCAATTCCTTGTAATTGTTCTTTTACATTATCTCTTGTTATTTTTTCAGAGTCAATTAATTTTACTTTTACCTTAACATGATTTGCAAATCCTGCATGATATAGACTTTCTATAACAGAAATATATGAATCTTCTAATTTTACATATTTTCCTACTAATCCAATTGTGACAACTTTACTATCATCTATACTTCTGATATCTTCTATCATTTTTTCCCATTGTGAGTTATCTGGAATATAATTGTCTAATTTCAAATGATTACATACTTCTCTTGCCAATCCTTCTTTTTCAAGCATTAATGGTACTGCATATAAACAATCCGCTGTTTTATTTTGGATTACACTTGTTTTTCTAACATTACAAAATAATGATAATTTTTCTCTAATATTTTCTGGTATATCTTGTTCTGTTCTACAAACTAAAATATTAGGTTTTATCCCCAAACTTTGCAATTCTTTTACAGAATGTTGTGTTGGTTTAGATTTAATCTCATTTGAACCAAAGATATATGGTAATAATGTTACATGTATATATAAAACATCTTCCGGATTTTTTTCAAGACCAACTTGTCTAATTGCTTCAATAATTGATAATCCTTCAATATCTCCTACTGTTCCACCAACTTCTGTTATTACAATATCTGTATCTGTTTCTTCAAATCCATATATTTTTTCTTTTATTTCATTTGTAATATGTGGGATTACTTGTACTGTTTTTCCTAAATAATCTCCTCTTCTTTCTTTTTCAATTACACTTTGATATATTTTTCCCATTGTGACGCTTGAGTTATGTGTTAGATTTTCATCTATAAATCTTTCATAATGTCCTAAATCTAAGTCTGTTTCTGCCCCGTCATCTGTTACAAATACTTCTCCATGTTCATACGGATTCATTGTTCCTGGGTCTACATTGATATATGGGTCGAATTTTTGTATTGTTACTTTATACCCCCTATTTTTTAGTAATCTTCCTAATGATGCTGCTGTTATTCCTTTTCCTAGTCCTGATACTACTCCTCCTGTTACAAATATGTACTTTGTGTTCATTTTTTCCTCCTATTCTAAAAAACAAAAAAGATTTAAAAAATTCAAACCCGAAAAGTTTGGTTTTTTTTAAATCTACTAATAGTTTATCACTTTTTTTGATGTTTTACAATAGCTTAGATAAAAATATTTTAAATTTTGTGCATATTAAATTCAATTTGTATTTTTAAATTTTTGTGGTATACTAACAATATAAATAAAATATTGTTAATAAAATTATAAAGGAGGAATTTTAATGCCAACACCACATAATGAAGCAAAATTAGGAGAAATTGCAAAAACTGTAATAATGCCAGGAGATCCACTTAGAGCAAAATATATAGCAGAGAACTTTTTAGAAAATGCAAAATTAGTAAACCAAGTTAGAGGAATTTTTGCATATACTGGAACTTACAAAGGAAACGAAGTTACTGTAATGGCTTCCGGAATGGGTATGCCAAGTATGGGAATTTATTGTTACGAATTATATAAGTTTTATGATGTTGAAAATATAATTAGAATTGGCTCTTGTGGAGCATATAAACCAGAATTAAAATTATTTGATATTATTCTAGCAGACAAAGTATATAGTGAATCAAATTTTGCATTGGCACTAAATAATGAAGTTTGTCACATTGTTAACTCAAACTATGATTTAAATAATGCAATAAAACTTGCATCTGAAAAAAATGCAATACCTGTTACAATTGGAAATACAGTTTGTACAGATTTCTTTGATGTATATATGGAAGATTTCGATAAATTTCTTAACAGAATACCTAAAGATATTAATCCAATTGCTGCTGAAATGGAGGCTTTTTCATTATTTTATGTTGCCAAGTATTTGGATAAAAAAGCTGCTTGTTTAATGTCAGTTGTTGATGTCGCAAATTCTAGTAGTAAAAAGGCTTCTGCAACTGCTGAAGAACGTGAAACTGGTCTTAATAAAATGATTACTCTTGCTTTGGAAAGTTTGGAAAATTTGTAATTTATACATTTTAAACTCATAGTATAAGAACCCTAAAGCCATTTTTTTGTTCCATATCTTTGGGGTTCTTTTGTTTCACAATTTATTTCTGTTAAATTCAAACCTTATTTTAAAATTTGTTCTTTTGTTAATCCTGTCATTCTCATTATAAAATCAATGTCTACTTTTTCTTTAAGCATATTTTTTGCAATATGTATTGCAGTTTCTTTTCTACCTTCTCTTCTGCCTTTTCTTATTAGAGCCTTATTTTCATTTTCAATCATTTCTAATATCATATCATTCTCTCCTTTCTTTTTTGGTGATTTTTTTGCTATTTCTTTTATTAATTTATCACTATAATCTTTGTCTAACTTATTTTTATAAATAAATTTAATAATATTTTCTAATAATTTAATATTTTTTTCATTAGTTTCTATTTTAATTACTTTTTTCAAATTATTATACAATTCTTCTGTTGTTTTCATTCTTTCTAATAGCATTAATTTTGAAATAAAGAATTTATCTTCAAGTAATTCTTCATCAGTATAAGTATTATTGTCTATTATGTAATAATTTCCTAACCTAAAACTCTCTAATCTATTTAATTTTTTTCTACAATCTTGTATATATCCTGCTACATTCCACTTTTTTCTTCCTGTATAAATTACTATTGGTATTATTATTGGCATTTCTGCATCTTTTTTTAATATCACATTATGATTTTCTGCTGTTTTCATTATTTCAATTTCATAATCTAATATTCTTTTGGGCATCTTATAATCTATTTT
>CALXZZ010000032.1 GCA_944393365.1 uncultured Clostridia bacterium | reverse complement strand
AAGATATAATTTAGCTAATTAATTAAAATTCTCAGGAGAGAAGAAAATGGAATTTAAAGAGGAATTAAAAGAATACCAAAATAAGATAAATGAAGAGTTAGAAAAATATTTAAGAAAAAGTAATTGCCCAGAAAAAGTTTTAAATGATTCTATGGAATATAGTTTAATGGCTGGTGGAAAACGTTTAAGACCTATTTTGGTATTATCAACATTTAAATTATTTGATGAACAAATTGCAACTTGCATGCCATATGCAGTTGCAATTGAAATGATTCATAACTTTTCATTAATTCATGATGATTTACCAGGAATTGATAATGATGATTTTAGACACGGAAAGCCAACAAACCATAAAAAATTTAATGAAGCGACCGCGATTTTAGCAGGTGATGGCTTATTAAATTATGCATATATGGTTATAAGTCAAGATTTAAATAAAACTTTGAAAAAGCAAACAGAATCAAATATTAATGAAAAAGAATTGAAAAATAAAACAAGAGTTTTTGAAGAATTTTCACGGAGCAGTTGATAGAATGATTGCAGGGGAATATATAGATACAGAGCTAGAAGGAAAACAAATTTCAGCAGAAACATTAGAATATATTCACAAGAATAAAACAGGAGCACTATTAAAACTATGTGTTAGAATGGGAGCAATACTTGCAAATGCAAGCGAAAAAGATATTGATAAATTAACAAATTATGCAGAAAAAATCGGTTTAGCATTTCAAATCAAAGATGATATACTATCTGAAGAAGGAAATGAAGAAATTTTAGGAAAACCAGTTGGAAATGATAAAGAATTAGAAAAATGTACATATGTATCTCAATACGGACTAGAAAAATCAAAAGAGATTCTAAATAAAATTACAAAAGAAGCTATAAGTGAATTAGATGAATATGGAGAAAAGGCGGACTTTCTAAGAGGTTTAGCTTTATATATTCAAAATAGAGATAAATAAGAGAGGTTGAAAAATGAATTTTGATAAAAATTATATGCCAAAACATATAGCAATCATAATGGATGGAAATAGAAGATGGGCAAAAGCACAAGGAAAACCAGCAAGTTTTGGACATAAAGAAGGAGCAAAAACACTTGAAAAGATAGTGAGATATGCAAATAAAATAGGATTAGGATATATAACAGTATATGCCTTTTCAACAGAAAACTGGAAAAGAACAGAAGATGAAGTAAAAGCATTAATGCTATTATTACAAAACTACTTAGATGATTACTCAAAAAGAGCAGATACAGAAAATATTAGAGTGAAAATATTAGGAGATATATCTGCACTTTCAGAAGGAATGCAAAAAAGTATTATAAAATGTATGGAAAGAACAAAAGATAATACAGGAGTAACATTCAATATTGCATTAAATTATGGTGGAAGAGATGAAATTGTGAAAGCAGTAAAAGAAATTGCAAGACAAGTTGAAGAAGGAAAAATAAAGGCAAATCAAATAAATGAAGAAATGATATCAGAACATCTATACACGAAAAATGAGCCAGATCCAGACTTAGTAATTAGAACAAGTGGAGAATTAAGATTAAGCAATTTCTTGCCATGGCAATCAGTATATTCAGAATTACTATTTGTACAAAAAAATTGGCCTGATTTTACTGAAGAAGATTTAGATAATGCAATAATAGAATATCAAAAAAGAACAAGAAAATTTGGAGCAAATTAAATAATGATAAAAAACACAAGAGTACAATTTAAGTTTGATTTAATTAAATGCATTAAAAAATAACGAAAAATGGAATTGGAGAGAAAAAATGGATATAAAAAGAATAACATCTGGACTATTAGGATTTCCACTAGTATTAATAATTTTATTAATAGGGAATAGATATATAGTAGATATAGCTTTAGCAATAATTGCATTACTTGCAATGAATGAATATTTTAACGCAGTACAAAAAGTATCAAATCCTGTAAGATGGGTAGGGTATTTAAGTTGTTTTAGTATAGCAATAATACATCTTGTACCAGTAGAATCGCTAAATATGGTAGTAACACTTTCAGTACCAACAATTTTATTAATATTATTTGCGCAAGTAATTGCAACAGATATGAAAACGTCATTTAAAGATATAGCATATACTTTTTTAGGAATATTTTATGTAGTATTTTTCATGATGTTTGTAGCATTTATAGATGGAATGCAAAATGGAAAAATATTAATATGGTATGCAATAATTGCAGCTTGGGGAACTGACATATTTGCATATTTTATAGGAAAACATTTTGGAAAACACAAATTTAGCAAAGTAAGTCCTAAAAAATCAATAGAAGGATGTATAGCAGGAACAGTTGGAGCAATACTATTAATGTTATTATACACATATGTAGCAAATACATTCTGGGGTATGAGTTATTCTTATGGATTTATAGCTATGATTGGATTAATACTTAGCTTAATCGGACAAATAGGTGACTTTGCAGCATCAAGTATTAAAAGATATGTAGATATAAAAGATTATAGCAATCTTATACCAGGTCATGGAGGAATGCTAGATAGAATAGATAGTTTAATATTCTTAGCACCATTTGCATATGCACTATTTACATTATAATAAGAAGGGATTAGGGGGACGGTCCTAAAAATCCCCGAAAAACGGGATTTTTAGGACCGTCCCCCTAATCCCTGATTGGAAGGAGAAAAAGTTGATTTCATTTTTAATTGCAGCAATCAAAATAATTATATTACTAGGTTTTCTAATTTTAATTCATGAAGCAGGCCATTTTACAGTTGCAAAACTTTGCAAAGTAAAAGTAAATGAATTTGCAATAGGATTTGGACCTGTAATATGGAAAAAACAAGGAAAAGAAACCAAATATGCTTTACGATTAATACCATTAGGTGGTTTTGTGAGCATGGAAGGCGAAGATGAAAGATCAGAAGATGATAGGTCCTTTTCAAAAGCTAGTATTCCAAAAAGAATGGCAATTGTTGTAGCTGGAGCAACTGTTAATATAGTATTTGCGATAATTGTATATTTTGCTTTAATCGCAACAAGTGGAACATATATATCAAATAAAGTAGCAAGTACAATAGATGGATATGCTGCACAGCAAATTGGTTTACAAAGTGGAGATGAAATAATAGAAATTGACGGAGAAGAAGTAAAAAGCCAAAAAGATATAAATGAAATAGTTACAAATTCTAATGGAGAAGAAATTAATATAAAAGTAAATAGAAGTGGAGAAATTTTAGAATATACTACAAAACCAACAGAAGTACCAGTAAAGTCAACAGGCATTTATTTAGATGATAATGCAAAAATTGTTACAGTGGAAAAAGGAAGTAGTAGTGAAAGAAGTGGAATACAAGCAAATGATAAACTAATTAAAGTAAATGATGTAGAAATTAATGGAGATCCTAATAAAGCAGTTGAAGCAATTAATGAAAAAGGTTTAAATACAATGGTATTAACAGTAGAAAGAGATGGCCAACAGATAAAAATAGAATTAACGCCAGATTATTATTCAACATATTATTTAGGAGTAAACTTAGAGCAAGCACCAGATACATTTTGGAATAGATGTATAAATGGTGGAATGCAAACAGCAGAATTTTTAGGTTCAATAGTGGACAGTATTAAACAATTATTTACAGGTCAAGTAGGAGTTGACCAAATGATGGGACCAGTTGGAATTTCACAGGTAATTGCAAAAACAGATGGAGTTAGAGAATTTTTCCAAATGATGGCTTTGATTTCACTATCTCTTGGAGTTACAAACTTATTGCCAATACCTGCACTTGATGGCGGAAAATTATTGATATTAATAATTGAAGCAATAAGAAGAAAACCACTAAAACAAGAAACAGAGATAAATATACAATTGCTAGGTTTTTCAATTTTAATTGCACTTTCACTTTATGTTTCATATAATGATATATTGAGGATATTTTAAATTCAGACAAAAAGTCTGAATTTTTTAAATAAAATTGACATTTGAAGTGATATAAAATATTATAAATAAAGAAAAAAGTTTACAAGTCGACAAGTTTCGGCACAATATACAAAATTTTAAGATATACTACAAAATATAAAAAAGAAGGTGAAAATATGAGGTTAAAACTGAATCTAAATTTAGAAAATGAAAACCTACCAATACAATACCGAAAAAGTGTAATAAGTTTCATTAAATTATCTTTAAGTGAATACAACGAAGAATATTACAAAAAATTCTACAACAAAAGAGATAATATAATCAAACCATATACTTTCTCGGTATTTTTTAAATCTCCACAATTTAAAGAAGATGAAATAATAATAAAAGATAAGAGAATAGAACTTAATATATCTATAGCAGATTATGAAACTTCAATAATCATATACAATGCATTTAACCATCAAAAAAACAAAAAATTCCCATTAAACAAAAATTCTTGGACTCTAAAAAATATAAACATGATAATGGAAAAAGAAATAGTAGACAACGAATTAGACATAAGATTCATGTCACCATTAGTTGTAAGAAGTAGAATTAATAAAAAAGATTACTATTATTCATTTAATGATAAAGAATTTTTAGATACATTAAAAATGAACGTAAAAGAACAACTAAAAATAACAAATATACCAATAGAAATTGTTGACAATTTTAACATAGAAACAATAAATGCAAAAAAAGTAATAGTAAAATTCTATGAAAAGAAAATAGAAACATCAGTAGGAACGTTTAAAATATCAGGAGATAAAATCTTACTTGAATACTTATACAAAGCAGGAATGGGAAGCAAACATAGTAGTGGTTTTGGAATGTTTAAAATAATATAATAAGGAGGTGTGAAATTGAAAACAAAAATATATTTAAATGACTGGTTTATCAATTGTGGTATAGTAGGATTTTTAAGAATATTAGAACATAATGAAGATAATTTTGCACAAATAAATGAAAACTGTATAACTTTTGAAACAGAAAAATTAAAAAACTTTCATAAACAATATTTCAAATACTTTTTCGACAAATACAATGTTGCAAATAAAACGGAAAAAAGAATTGAAAAATCATCTGAAAGAATAAAAGTAGAAATAAGTAAAAAAGCACAAGATAAACAAGAACAAAAACAAATACAAGAAAAAATAAAAAATGAGAAAAAGTATATAAAACAAATAATAAAAATTCAGTTAGACAAGATTAAAAAATATGAAAATGATATATATGAAAAGATATTAAATGAATATAACAAAATAGATCAAATAAAAGAAAAAGAAGATATTGATGAATTAGATAAAATAAAAGAAAAGATAATAAAAGAACTAAAAAAAGATAGTATAAATAAAAAACTAACATCAAATATTTTTAAAAGTATATTAAGCAAAGAATACTTTGGACAACAAAGTTTTCTAAATGTAGTAAAAAATTCATTAACATTTGAAGAACAAGAAGAATTAATGTACAAAGATTATATAAGCAATATTATAGAAACAGATTTCTTAGAAGAAATAATAGAAGAAAAATACAATGTAGAGGAAATAAAAAATAAATTAGAAGAAAAAATAAAAAGCAATCTATTAACAAAAGAAATAACAAAAGCATATACAAACATATTAAAAAAATACATAGAAAAAGGAAAGAAATTAGAAGATATAAAAGAATACATAAAAGAAAATGTATTTTCATATTGCCATATGTGTGAAAATGATAGAACAATTACAAGTAACTACACAGAAGGAAATTTTATACCACTTGCGGTAAGTAGTGAAAACATGAAAAATTTTTTTTGGAATCAAAATGTAAGTCTTCCAATATGTGATGTATGCAAGCTAATACTATTCTGCATACCAGCTGGAATATCAGTAATATCTAAAACAACAAAAGAAAATGTAAGTGGACAAGTTGTATATAGAGAAAAAGAAGTTACTTGTTTTGTAAATTATGATACTAATGTTTATGAACTATTAAAAACAAACAACTATTTAACACAAAATTCTAAGCAAAACAAATCATTTAATAATCCATATGCAGATTTGATATTAAATATAGTAGAACAAGAAAAAGATTTAAGTGAATGGAAATTACAAAACATATTTGTAGTAGAATTTGAAACTGAATATCTATCATATAGTAGAATTGAATATTTTAATATAAAAAAACATATTGCAAAATTCTTCAAAAACTATGCTAGAAGTACATTAGGATATATCAATGATTATAGATATAAACTTCAAATTATAGACTACATATTAAAAAATAAAGATATAAAATATATAATAAATGCAAGACTAAGAGAAGAATTAGGAAAAGAAAATAGAGATGGATTTAATAGCTATTTAGCAACAAAAACAAGAACATTTTTAAACCTATTAAAAAAGGAGGAGATAAATGTGGATGAAAAAATAAAGAAAAATAATGATAAACTATATGTTCTATACAATTTAGGTGTATCAATGCATGAAGAATTAAAAAGAAAAAATGAAATTAATAAAATAGGTAGTTATACAAACAAGATGTTAAACAGCATAAGAGTAGGAAATAAAAAAGAATTTATGTATATAGTTATAAAAATTCATATGTCAATGGGAAAAGATGTATCACCAATATTTTTAGAAGTAATGCAAGATACAGATTTAGATTTTGAATCAATTGGACACAGTTTTGTATCAGGATTAATTTCTAATAAATTTCAAAGAAAAGAAGAAAATAAAGAATAATGGAGGGGAATAGTATGAGTGAGATAAAAGAAAAAAATGGATTATCGATAACAATAATAATTAAAGCACAAAGCTTAAATTATGGAGAAGGAATAGGAAATATCTCTGAACTAAAAAAATTATCAAGAGGAGATGGAAGTACATACACATTTGAATCTAGACAAGCTATAAGATATGATATTGCAAGATTAGGAAATAAAATGTTTGGATGGAATTTAGAAGTTGTAGATAAGTCAAAAGGAACAGTACAATTTAAAGATGAACTAACAATAGAAGATTCACAAGAAATGGATTTATTCCGGATATATGAAAACGCCATCAAAAACACAAGAAGATAGAAGCTCAAAAAAAAGAAGTGCACCAGTAAGATTAAGTAATGCAATATCTTTAGAAGAATATAAAAGCGATATAGAATTTTTAAATAATAAAGGATTAGCAGATAGAATAAATGAATATGCAAATCTTGCGAATATAGAACAACATTTAAGCTTTTATACATATACAATAACAATTGACTTAGAAAAAATTGGAGTAGATGAAGAAATAGAATTAGATAATAAAATAAAAGCAAAAAGAGTAAAAGAACTATTAGAAATAGTAAAAGTATTAAATAGAGATATACGAGGAAGAGAAGAAAACCTAAGCCCAATATTCATAATTGGAGGACTATACAAATTAAACTCACCATTTTTCTTGGGAAGAATTAAATTATATGGAAAAGACGGAGAATTTAGCTTAGATACAGATATGTTAAAAGATACAATGACATTAAAATTAGGAGAAAATACAATTGAAGAAGACACAAGAGTAGGAATAGTAAAAAATATATTAAAAAATGAAAAAGAAATAGAAGAAAACTTCAATACAACAAATATACAAGACTTTTTTGAAGATTTAGAAAATAAAGTAGAACAATATTATAAAGGCTAATAAAGTAGGAAAGGAGTTTCGTATAATGAAATTTTCATTATATGAGAAATAGAAATGAAAATTTTAAAATTAAAACTATTTCAAGAAACAGCATGTTATAAAAAACCATTTGCATTTAAAGTAGCAGAAACATACCCTTTGCCACCATATTCAACTATAATTGGAATGTTTCATAAAATAATAGGTGCAAAATCAGGAGAATACTTTCCAATGAATATATCTGTGCAAGGAAATTATGAAAGCATATTTAGTAATTATCAAAATTTAAGAATGTTCAAAGGAAAAGACCAAGTAACAGCAATGCCAAGAAATGTTCATCAACTTTTAAATATAGAACTATTAATACATTTAAAGGCAGATAATGAAATAGTAGATAGAATCTACGATAATATAATAAATGGAAAAGAAACATTTACAATAGGAAGAAATGAAGATTTAGTGAAACTAGAAGATATAAAATATGTAAACAATATATTGATAGAACAAGGAAAAATGGAAAAGTACAGTGCATATGTTCCAAAAAATATATGTGAAAAAGAACTGTTAAATGGTATAAATTATAGATTAAACACAACATACATAATAGAAAACGAATTAAGAAAATGGAATAAAGTAGATGTAAAGTATGTAGAAAAAAATGTAAATAATATATTAGAAGAAGCAGAAAAAGATGAAGACGGAGAACTTATATTTTTTTATTAAAAAATAACTATAAAGCTATTTTAAGAAAGGAAAGATATTATTAATGGATTATGCAAAAACTGAACAATTAGAAACAATAAAAGAACACACAGATAGCTTATTAGAAAATTTAAAAATATTAAGAAAAATATATGAAAAAGAAATAATAAAGGTAATTAACATAGATAAAAAGAGATTTTGGGAATTACTTGAAATAATATGCAAATACCACGATATAGGAAAAGTATATACACCATTCCAAAATATAATACGAGATAAATTAGGAAAACCACTAATACAAACAAAATTTAGTTATGAGATTTTAAAACATGAACAATTATCACCAATATTTATACCAGTAGAAAAATATAAGTTAACAAAAGATGAAAAATTATTAGTATATCAAGTAATATATTATCATCATGAAAGAGAAAGAAAAGAGATAAATAGCCAATATCTAGAAGAAGTAATAAAAGAAGATATAGAACCAAGAATAGAAGAAATAAAAGAAGAATTTGGTTATGAAATAGAAAAAAATTTAGATACTAGTTTTATTAAATATATTAGAAATAGAATAAAAGAAAGAGATAAATTATACATAGAGTATTGTCTTTTAAAAGGACTTCTACACAGACTAGACCATAGCAGTTCAGCTAATTTAAAAATAGAAGATGACACATTAGAAAACATAGCAGATTTTATAGATGTATTTATAACTAGCAAATTTAGTAAACCAAATAAATTACAAAAATTTAGTAAAGAAAATAAAAATGAAAATTTAGTTGTAATAGGATCAACTGGAGTTGGAAAAACGGAATCAGCACTATATTGGAGTAATGGAGGAAAAACATTTTTTACACTACCACTAAGGACAAGTATAAATGCAATGTATGATAGAATAGAAAATACAATTGGATATAAACATGTAGGGTTATTACACTCAACAGCAATAGAATATTTAGAAGAAAAAGAAGAATTTGAAAATGAAGAAGAAAAATATAATCAATCTAAAAATTTATGTGAGAAAATAACAACATGTACAATAGATCAAATATTTCCTTTTGTCTTTAAATATAAAGGATATGAAAAAATATATGCAACTTTAGCATATTCAAAAATAGTAATAGATGAGGTCCAAGCATATTCACCAGAAATAGTTGCAGTTATACTAAAAGGATTAGAAATGATAAATAAAATAGGTGGAAAATTCATGTTAATGACAGCAACATTGCCAAGGATATATAAAGAAGAATTAGAAAAGAGAGGAATAAATTTCAAATTTGAGCAATATTTAAAGCCAGTAAAAAGACATAAAATAAAATTAGAAGAAAAAGAAATTATAGAAGATTTAGAAAATATAAAGAAAAAAGCAAAAAAGAAAAAAGTTTTAATAATTGCCAATACTGTAAACAAAGCAATAGAAATATATTTGAAATTAAAAAAACAAGGTACAAAAAATATTAATTTATTACATGCAAGGTTTATATATAATGACAGAAGTAATAAAGAAAAAGAAATACAAGAATTTTCTAATAATAAAGATGAAAAAGGAATATGGATAACAACACAAATAGTAGAAGCATCAATAGATATAGAGTTTGATTACTTATATACAGAAATGTCAACACTAGATAGTTTATTTCAAAGGCTAGGTAGATGTTACAGGAATAGAGAGTATGAAGAAAATGAAGATAATATACACATATATACGAAAAACGCAAGTGGAATAAAATACATATATGATGAAGAAATAAACAAAAAGAGTATAGAATTATTAAAAAAATATGATGAAAAAATATTAGAAGAAACAACAAAAGTAGAATTAGTAGATAAGTTATATTCAAAAGAAATGTTAGAAGGTACAAAATTTTTAGATAAATTCATATCCGGAAGAAATGCATTAGAAAATATATTAGACTATAAAACAAGCGAAAAAGTGGCACAGAAATTATTAAGAAATATAGAAAATGTAAATGTAATTCCTAAAAATATATATGAACAAAATTTAGATTTATTTAAGGAATATGATAGAGAAAATAAAGATTATGCAAGAAAAAGTATGTTAAAAAGAAAAATAGATAAATTAACAATTTCTATAACTGAAAAAACAAGATGGAGAATTAAAGATAGATTGACAGTTAATCCATATTATAAAGAAATTTTTATAGCAGATTTAAAGTATAATGATGAAACAGGATTATTGTTAGAAAAAGATGAAGAATATGAATTGAGAATATAGGTGTATATTAGAATGTAAATTAAAAAACCGGCTATGCTTTACATTTTGCTTGTATAAATTAATATAAATATATTAGAATGTAAATGCGTAATGCCTTGATGTAGATCTTCCGGGAGTAGGAGATGAAGTTTAATATAAATATAATAGAATATAAACAATCAAATTATGGAACAATTTACAACAGAATTTTTGCAAATATCAATATAAATATATTAGAATGTAAATGCGATTATTACACAAAAAATTTAGGATGTACTTAAATATTAATATAAATATATTAGAAATAAATCTCAAAAACATTTGACAAAAAGAAGTATTTAATAGATAATATAAATATCAAAACAAAAGCATGAAAAAAATACAAAATAGAAAAAATAAATAGATAAAAAACAAAGGAGGAACAAAAGAAAATGTACATATTTAATAGAATAACTGTAAACCCACAATTACCAAAAAGAATAGAAAAATTATCAGAAATATCAAACAATTTATGGTGGTCATGGAACACAGAATTTCTAAGACTATTCCAAAAAATCGATAGAGACTTATGGGAGCAATCAAACAAAAACCCAATCAAATTTTTAAAACATGTATCACAAGAAAGACTAGAATTAGCAGCAAAAGATATAACCTTCCTAAAAGAATACGACAAAGTAGTAGAACATTATGAAGGATATATGAATAGCAAAAATACATGGTTCTCAAGCAAATACCCAGAAAACAAAAAAGACCTAATTGCATACTTTTCAGCAGAATATGGACTAGACCAAACAATACCAATCTATTCAGGAGGATTAGGTATTTTATCTGGTGACCATTTGAAATCTGCAAGTGACTTAGGAATTCCTCTAGTTGGAGTAGGTTTACTATATAAACACGGATACTTCAAACAAAAAATAAATGGATATGGAATTCAAGAAACAGAAAACAATGGAATAGATTTATATGATTTACCAATAAATCCAGTAAAAGATGATAAAGGTGAAGATTTAACAATATTTGTTAAATTTCCAAAAAGAAGATTATACCTAAAAGTATGGCAAATAAATGTAGGAAGAGTAAAGCTATATCTATTAGACTCTGATATAGAGAAGAACCATCAAGAAGATAGAAATGTAACCTTACAACTTTATGGTGGAGACCAAGAAATGAGAATAAGACAAGAAATTGTTTTAGGACAAGGTGGAGTAGAATTATTAACAAAATATCTACATTTAGAGCCAACAGTATACCATATGAATGAAGGACATTCAGCATTCTTAAATTTAGAAGTAATTAAAAACTTAATAAAAGAAAAACAAATATCTTTTGATATGGCAAAAGATATAGCAAGTTCAAAAACAGTATTTACAACACATACACCAGTACCAGCAGGAAATGACATATTTCCAATTGCTTTAGTTGAAAAATACTTCAAAGATTTCTGGCCAAGATTAGGACTATCAAGAGAAGAATTCTTGAAACTAGGAATGAAACCAGGTCCAGACTTAGAAGAAGGATTCAATATGGGAATATTAGCATTAAAAATAGCTGGAAAGAAAAATGGGGTAAGTAAATTACATGGAGCTGTTTCAAGAGAACTATTTAGCGAAGTATGGCCAAACATTGCAGCAAATGAATCACCAATTGGATATGTAACAAATGGAATTCACACATGTTCATGGCTTGCACCAAGAATGAAAGAATTATATAACAAATATTTAATTCCATATTGGCAAGATAATATTCATCAAAATCATGTATGGGAAAAAATCAGAAATATTCCAGATGAAAAATTATGGAGTGTACATGTTGACCAAAAGAAAAAATTAATAAAACTTGTAAAAGAAAGCACAATGGAAAGATTAAGACGTTGTGGATATGGATATGAAGAGATAAATGAAATTATTTCAAAACTAAATCCAGAAGCTTTAACTATAGGATTTGCAAGAAGATTTGCAACATATAAAAGAGCAACATTAATATTTAAAGACTTAGAAAGAATAACACAAATATTAAATAATAGTGAAAGACCTGTACAAATAATATTTGCAGGAAAAGCACATCCTGCTGATAAAGAAGGACAAGACTTAATAAAATATATACATGAAATATCAATGATGCCACAATTCAAAGGCAAGATATTCTTGTTAGAAAATTATAACATAGCAATGTCAAGATATTTAATAAGTGGAGTAGATGTATGGTTAAATAATCCAAGAAGGCCAATGGAAGCATCAGGAACATCAGGTCAAAAAGCATCAGTAAATGGTGTGATAAACTTCAGTGTACTAGATGGATGGTGGGCAGAAGGATACACACAAACTAATGGATGGACAATTGGAACAAATGCAGAATATGATTCATACGAAGCACAAGACGTAGCAGATAGCCAAAGTATGTATCATACATTAGAAGAAAAAATAATACCAACATATTATGAAAAAGATAAAAATGGAATATCTAAAAAATGGGTAGAAATAATGAAAAATTCAATAATAACAACAGGAGGAAAATATAGCACATCAAGAATGTTGGTAGATTACACAAATCAATACTATATACCACTATGTAATCTAACTAAAAAATATTATGAAAATATGGACAATGTAGCAGAATTTAATTCATGGAAAAAAGACTTATATATTAATTGGAAGGATATAAAAATTACACAAGTAAATAACTTAGACAATATAACAATTGATGCCGGAAATAACATTGAGGTAAGTTGTGAAGTAGAATTACCAAATATTAATGTAGAAAATGTAACAGTAGAAGTATATTATGGAAAAATCTTAGAAAATGGAATAGTAGAAGATGTATCTATAATACCTATGAAATTAGAAGAACAAGATGAAGAAAACAAAAAATATTACTTCACAGCAAAAATAGAATTAACAACAGGCGGAAATTATGGTTATACATTCCGTGTAATGCCAAAACATGAAATGCTACTAGAACCAGCAAACCTAGACTTAGTAAAATGGATAACCAAATAGAGGGATTAGGGGACGGTCCTAAAAATCCCTAAAAACAGGGATTTAGGGACGGACCTTAACGGAGACTTGAAAAAAATTAGAGAAATGCTTGACAAATAGCAAAAAAATAGTGTATAATATTTATCGTTACAAGAAGAAGTCAAGCTTCTCACCTTATCTAAGAGGAAAAAGGTTAGAAATTAAATATTTTAGTATATAGAAAAATCATAACTATTTACTATGGTATTTTGAATTTGACTTGTAACAAAAGTCAAATTTTTTAATTTATTGGAGGTGTTTTATATAAAACAGGAATTACCAATCAACAGACAAATTAGAGCAAAAGAAGTACAACTAATTGGAGAAACAGGAGAAAAATTAGGAGTTGTATCATTTCAAGATGCTTTATCAAAAGCAGAAGACAAGAACTTAGACTTAGTATTAGTAGCACCAAATTCTAATCCACCAGTTTGTAAAATAATGAACTATGGAAAATACAAATTTGAGCAAGCAAAAAAAGAAAAAGAAGCTAAGAAAAAACAAAAAGTTCTTGAAGTAAAAGAAATAAGAGTAACTCCAAACATCGAAGAACATGATTTTGGATTCAAAGCAAAAAATGCAAGAAAGTTTATTGAAGACGGAAACAAAGTAAAAATTACGGTTCGCTTTAGAGGAAGAGAAGTAAACAACTCAAAAGCAGGAGAAAACGTTTTAAATAAATTTATCTCAGCATTAGAAGATGTTGCAAATGTAGAAAAAGCACCAAAATTAGAAGGTAGAAGTATGTTTACAATTTTAGCTAAAAAAACAGAAAAATAATTGATAATATAAAATATTAAAACAATTAAAAATCTGTTAATATAAAGTTATAAAACGAAAGGAGCGAATAACTATGCCAAAATTAAAAACAAATAAAGCTGCTAAAAAAAGATATTCATTAACAGCTACAGGTAAAGTTAAAAGAACAAAATCAAACAGAAGACATTTACTTGCAAACAAAACAAGTAGACAAAAAAAATCAGGAAAAATTCAAAATGCTTATGCAGATAAAACATGTGAAAATACAATCAAAAAACTATTACCATATGGTAACTAAAAAGAGGAGGGAATATAAATGGCAAGAGTAAAAACAGCAAGAACAACAAGAGCAAGACATAAAAAAGTATTAAAACAAGCAAAAGGATACTATGGAGCAAAACATTATAGATTTAGAAATGCAAACCAAGCAGTTATGAAATCTTTATCATATGCATATGTTGGAAGAAAAGATAAAAAAAGTAATTTTAGAAAATTATGGATAGCAAGAATAAATGCAGCAGCAAGAATGAATGGTATAACATATAGCAAAATGATAGCAGGATTAAAGAAAGCAAATGTTACAATTAACAGAAAAATGCTAGCTGAAATTGCTGTAACTGATCCAAAAGCATTTACAGAAATAGCTGAAATAGCAAAAAAAGCATAAATTGCTAAGAAAGTTAGAAATAGATAAAACAACGAATATCAAATTTTTAGAAATGAAAATAAAGCTATGTTATTTTATAAAGAATAAATTATAAAATAAATAGCTCTATTTTTTTTCAAAATATCAAAGATTTTAAAAGCTCAGTTAGATGTTCAGCCAAAAAACTCAGTTTTATTTAAAAATTAAAATTACTGCTTTTTCATTTTAGGTTTAGAAATAAGTGCAGCTAAATATCCAAAAAATACGGCAGCAGCAATACCACCTGCAGCAGCTTTAACACCACCAACAAAAGCACCAACTAGTCCCATTTCTTGAACAGACTCAATAGCACCTTTAGCTAAGTTATAACCAAAACCAGTTAAAGGAACAGTAGCACCAGCTCCTGCAAAATCAACCAAATATTGATAAACACCAAGCCCACCTAAAATAGCTCCAGTTGTAACAAAAATAACTAAAATCTTAGCAGGAGTTAATTTAGTTTTATCGATTAAAATTTGACCAATTACACAAATGATTCCAGCAGTAACAAAACATTTTAGTAGCATTGTCCAATCAAAAACATTAGCCCAATTAATATCCATAACAACAAATCCTTTCTAAAAATGATATGCTAAAGGTCCGTCCCTCAATCCCTAAAATCAGGGATTTTTAGGACCGTCCCCTAAATCCCCCTAAACTTCTATGCTAATTGCATGTGCAATTCCAGGTATACTTTCACCTTGTTGAGAAGTTGTAGAGTTCATTAAAGCACCAGTAGCAATTAATAACATTTTTTTAATTTTTCTTTCTTTTAATTG
>CALXZZ010000031.1 GCA_944393365.1 uncultured Clostridia bacterium | reverse complement strand
AAAGTGTTGAAAGCAATAGCATTTAAAGAATTAGAAAAAAAGATAAAAAAATTGCCTACATTTACTTGACACATACTTTTTGTCATATAATTTTTATTTAATTTGACAAATTTGTTTAAACTGTGTATAATAGTTATAGGAAATGGAGAAACCACAAAGTGGTCAACCTCGGAATAATGTTTTAGACACATCAAACTTTGGCGAGTTTACAGATGTGTCTGTTTTTTTGTTTATTTGCTCTTACAAAGTAGTATTACAAGTGCTATTATCGAAGTAAGAGCTATGATAGTTACTCCAATTAATGAATAATATAATATGTATATCGTTGCAATTAATGTTTGTATTTCTACCATAAGCCTCACCTCCTTGTTGGAGGCAAACCACATCTGCTTATTCTCATTTCCTATGTTAATTAGTATAGTATATTTTTACTCTCTTGTCTAGCGAACAAAACAAATTTTTCACAATTTTTCTAAACCTAAATTTTGGTCATTAATTATATCATTATCTACTTCATAATCTATTTTCTCCATACGAAAAAACCTCCAATTTTTACTGATTAACATTTTTAAAATATTAACCAATAAATCTTGGAAGTTTATTGTCCTATGAACATTTCATTTATTGCTTTGATTGCTGATTTTCCACTTTTTCTATGCCTATTTTCATAGAGTATATAGCCTTGTAAATTCAAAAGTATTTTCTCAAGGTCCGTCCCCTAATCCCTGTTTTTAGGGATTTTTAGGACCGTCCCCTAAATCCCTATGCTGATTTTAATTCAAGGCGTAGCTTGTCAGCTATCATTGCTATGAATTCGCTGTTTGTTGGCTTTCCTTTTACTGCTGAAATTGTATATCCAAATATATTTTCTACTACTTCCTGTTGTCCTCTACCCCATGCAACTTCTATTGCGTGACGAATTGCACGCTCTACTCTTGATGGAGTTGTATTATACTTAGCTGCTATTTTAGGATATAGACTTTTTGTTATTTGATTTATAACATCTATATCATTTACTACCATCATTATGGCCTCTCTTAGATATTGATATCCTTTGATATGTGCCGGAACTCCGACTTCATGAATTATATTTGTAACAAGTGCTTCAAGGTTTTCTTCTTTTTTACTCTCATCCATTGATAATTCTATGTATTGTGGTTTAATCTCTCTTGTGATAAAATAATTTGAAGTTTGATTTGGTTGGTGGTATTTTATTTCTTTTATCCTTTTTATTAGTAATTCTATGTCAAATGGCTTTACAACATAATATTCTGCTCCTAAAGATATTGCTTTTTGTGTAATCTTATCTTGTCCAACTGCTGATAACATGATACATACTGGTTTTTTGGATGTTTCCATCTCATTTACTTTTTCCAATACTCCCAATCCATCTAGATGTGGCATTATTACATCTAATAATACTATATCTGGATTATTTTTTGCTATCATTTCTACTGCTTCATTGCCGTCCTTTGCTATGCTAATGACTTCCATATCATCTTGGTTATTGATGTATGAAGATAACGTTCTGCTAAAATCCTGATTATCGTCTGCGATTAAGACTCTTGTTTTTTCTTTCATCTTTTTTCATTCCTTTCCCTAGGCTTAAATTCAGTTGGAAAAAAATTAAATTGTTACACATTAAAAATTGCAATTATTTTTTATCTCTCCTCCTATTTTCACCTTAATTTCCTTACAATCCAATTATATTCTTTAGTTCGAGGAAAAGCAATTGTTTTTTGGAAATTTCTTCCAAAGTTTTATAAAAGATGTTTTATTCTATGCTTTTTGTGATATATTTTATAGATAATTCCTTTATATTCTTTATAACAATATTTTTTCTTTCATAATCTTCCATTAATTTTTCTTTTTTATGAAATTCTAATGAGATTATGCATTCAATATATTCTTGATATTCTACTTTTATGATATTAATTCCATTTTTCTTACAGTAATATTTAAAATTCTCAAATTCATTGTAATCTAACTCTACTAGTATTTCTTGTCCTAAACATTTTATTTCTTTTTCTGACTTTTCAATTGCACTTAGCAAGCTGTTTGAATATGCTCTTACTAGTCCTCCAGTTCCAAGTAATATACCTCCAAAATATCTTGTAACAATTACTAATATATTTGATAAGTTGTTTTTTTGTAAAATAGATAACATTGGTTGTCCTGCTGTCCCAGATGGTTCTCCATCATCGCTTGATTTTTCTATCATCTGACCTTTATCTATTACTCTATATGCTATACAATTGTGTTTTGCATCATGATATTTTTTCTTAGTTTGTTTTATTAGCTTTTCAGCTTCTTCCACATTTTCTATATAAAATAGATTTGCAATAAATTTTGACTTTTTTTCAGTAATCTCTGTTTGTACATTTTCTTTAATTGTAACAAATTCCTCCATCTACTTATTTACCTCATTATTTATTATTATTGTTTAGTTGTTCCCCGCTGTATATCCTGTTGAATATGCTATTTGTAAATTAAATCCTCCAGTATAGCTGTCCACATCTATTATCTCTCCTGCAAAATATAATCCACTTACAATTTTAGACTCCATTGTTTTAGGATTTATTTCTTTAGTTGATACTCCGCCACTTGTGATTATCGCTTCTTCTATTGGTCTAAAATCTTTAATCAGAATTTCAAAGTCTTTTAATAAATGTACTAGATTTCTTCTTTCCTCTCTTGTAATTTCATTCACTTGTTTATTTTTCGCTATAGTACTTTTTTTGATTATTACTGGTATTAGTTTTTGTGGTAACAATTTATTTAGACTATTCTTAAATTGTTTGTTTTTTAATTCATTAAAATCTCTTAGTATTCTTTCTTCTAGCTTTTCTTCACTTAGTGCTGGTTTCAAATCTATTTTTAACATTATTTTTTTACTTTTCATTTTTTCTAAACAATTTTTATATCTTGTTAGATGTGCTGAACCACTTAATATAATTGGACCTGAAACCCCAAAATGTGTAAATATCATTTCTCCAAAATCTTCATAGATTTTTTTATTTTTATCTATATCTATTAAATTAATAGCAACATTTTTTAATGTTAATCCTTGTAGTTCTTTGCATGTATCAATGTCATATGTTTCTAAAGGTATAAGTGATGGCCTAAGTTCTGTAATTGTATGTCCTACTTTTTTTGCTAATATGTATCCATCTCCTGTTGATCCTGTTAGTGGATAGCTTTTTCCACCTGTTGCAAGTATTACTTTATCTGCCATCTCAATTCCTTTTGAAGTTTTTACTCCTTTTATTTCTAAAGTTCTTTCTGTTTTACTTTCATTCACTATTAAATCTATTACTTTTGTATTATATTGTATATCTATTTTTTGCTCTTTTAGCTTTTTTGTGAAACATTTTAAAACATCTAAGGATTTATCTGTTACTGGAAATATTCTGTTTCCTCTTTCTTCTTTTACTTCTAGTCCCTGTTCTTTTAAGAATTTAATGATATCTTGATTTGTAAAATTTTGAAAACAACTATATAAGAATTTTCCATTTGTTGGTGTATTTTCAATAAATTTTGACATGTCTAAAGAAGATGTAATATTACATCTTCCTTTTCCTGTTATTAATAACTTTCTTCCTAATGATGGCATCTTTTCTATCAATTTTACTTGGTGACCTTTTTCACTTGCACTTATCGCTGCCATCATACCTGCTGGCCCTCCACCTATTACTATTACTTTCATCTTTGCTCACATTCTATTTTACTCTTCATTTTTTGCTTTTTTAGTTGCTGTCTTTTGAGTCGATGCTTTTTTAGTTGTTGTTTTTTTAGTTGATGTCTTTTTAGTTGGTGATTTTTTTGTAGCTGATTTATCTGCAGTTGATTTGCTTTTAGTTGATTTACTTGTTGTAGATTTTTTTGCTGTTGTTTTACTTGCAGTAGTTTTATTTGTAGTTGATTTTTTTGTAGTTACATTTTTTGTTGCAGATTTTTTTTCTACTTTTTCATTATTTTCTTTTTTATTTTCTTCTGGTCCATCTCCATTTAAATATCCTATATCATTTGCTTGTGCTTCTTTTATATATTGATCTAAATTATCTTCAAAGAAAAATTCTATTCCCGGATCATTATCATCTTCATTTGTCTTTTTTACGCTATCTTCAACAGTTTTAACTAATATATTATTTTTCTCTTGTGGTTTTGATGTTTTTTCTTCTGATTCGTTTTTCTTCTCATTTTCTTCTGGTTCGTCAAAGAAAAATTCTATATCATTTTCTTCGTTATTCTTTTCAGGTTTTTCAACTTGTTTTGCTTCTTTTTTATCTTCCTCTTTATCTTTACCTTCTTCTTCAACTTCTTGTTTATCTTCTTCTTGTTCTACATCAGTTGTTTCTTTATCTTCTATTTCAACATCATCTTCATTTTCATCTTCGTCATCCATAGGTAATATGACACTATTGTCAGTATCAATTTTTTCATTTTTAAAAATATCTACATATTCATCTCTACTTTTTTTAATTTCTTTCTTTTTGTTCTTCATTTCTTGTTTTGCTAACTTTGTTGCTTCTCTTCTTTCTTTTTCAATCCTTCTTTCTTCTGCTCTTTGGCTACTTCCACTAAAAACTAAAATTGCAATTATTAAAACAATTAAAACTATCAAAACTATTACTACACCCATTTTTTATCCTCCGTTTCAATTTTTTTATTATTATATATCATATTTATTTATTTTTCTATCTTTAATTCAATATTTTTTAAATTTATATTTTTAGCAAATGATATATTTAGATAACATTTGTTTTTATAGTATTTTAATTAATATGAATTATACTATGTATTTTCCATAAATTCAATCGCTTTCATTATTCCTAATTTTCCATATTCATATGTTAATCCACCTTGCATATATGCAATATATGGTTCTCTTATTGGTCCATCACAACTTAATTCAATTGTTGATCCTTGAGTAAATGTTCCTGCTGCCATAATTACTTTATCTTCATAACCTCCCATATCTCCCGGATATGGAATTATATCAGAGTCAATTGGTGAACCACTTTGAATTCCTTGACAAAACTTAATTAATTTATTTTCATCTCCTAAATGAATTGTTTGAACTATATCAGCTCTTTTTTCATCATATTTTGGCTCTACATTATATCCTAATTTTTCTAAAATACAACTTGCAAATATTGCTGTTTTTAAACTACTTGCAACAACAGATGGTGCAAAAAATAGCCCTTTTATAAATAACGGATTTTGATTTAAAGACGGACCTATTTCTTTTCCAATTCCTGGTGCTGTTAATCTTTCAGCACATAATTTTACTAATTCTTTTTTTCCAGAAATATATGCTCCTGATGTTGCAATTCCTGCTCCTAAATTTTTCATTAAGGATCCTACTATAATATCTGCTCCAACTTCAATTGGTTCTTTCTCTTCCACAAATTCACCATAACAATTATCTACCATTATTATTACATCTGTATTTACTTTTCTTATTTCTTTAATTATTTTTTCTATTTTATCAATATTTATACTTTTTCTTGTTGAATAACCTCTTGACCTTTGAATTTCCACAAGTTTTACATTTTTTGTGGATAATCTTTCTTTTATTTTCTCATAATTAAAATCATTATTTAATAAATCAATCTGTTCATAATTAATTCCATAAGATTTTAAAGAGCTATCACTTGTTTCTTTTCCTATACCTATAACTGTCTGTAATGTATCATAAGGTTCTCCAGTTATACTAAGCATTGTATCATTAGGTCTTAATAACGCTGATAATGTAATTGCTAATGCATGTGTTCCAGAAATCAACTGTGCTCTGACTAAACTATCTTCAGCTTTAAATATATGACTATATATTTCTTCAATTTTATCTCTTCCTGGCTCGTCTATTCCATATCCAGTGTATGAATTAAGATGTTGTTCTTGTAAATGGCATTTTTGAAACGCCTCTAAAACTTTTCTACTATTTTTTTCGCATATATTATCTACTTGTTTTAGAACTAGTTCTATTTCTTTTTCAACATTTTCTTTTAATTCTTGTAAGTTTTGTTGCATTATAAAATTCATTCCTTTCTTGGTTATGATTATTTGGGGACAGGTATGGGCTGACCATTTCTGGCTACTTTAGGGACGCCACTTTAATAAAAATTGAGAATGTATTTAACAAATACTTTCTCAATTTTTATTTTTATGGGTCTGTCCTTTTTCTTTCACTTTGAAACATTTGGCACGTCCCCAACTAAATCACAAATTTTTTAATTAAGAATACTCCTCCTGATAGTGTAATTAGAACTATTCCTCCTAACATGAAATATGTTCTTGCTGCACCTGTGCTTATTGATATCATTACTGGTGCGTCATCTATGTCGTCTTCTCCTTCTTTTTGATTGTCTGGTGTTGAATCCCTATCTGGAATATCATATTCGTTGTCATCTTCTGATATCTCTGCTGTGTTTGTCATTACTCCCATGTTGTCTTCACTATTTATCCATGTTAACACTACTTCTACTTCTGTGTATTCCCCTGGTTGTAATAGAATATCCTCTGTTAATCTTGTTGAAATTATATTGTTTCCTTCATCTGTCCATCCTGGGTTGTCTGCTGGGTCAAATCTTAATCCTTCTGGTACGTAATCTGTTATTTCTTTTACATATCCAGGTATGTCTCCTTCATTTGTTACTCTGATTTTGTATCTGAATTTTACTACTACATTGTTTAGATTTTTTCTATATAATTCTACTTTTACTATTTCTTCTGGGTCATCATATGGCTGATGTCCTGTTGCTGTTACTGTTTCTTTTCCGTTTTCTATTACTATTGCTTCTGTTACCCATTTTCTTAATGCTAAGTCAAATTCTTTTACTATTACTTTTTCAAAGTCATCATCATCTTGTTGCCCTGGTATGTATTCTCCTGTTTCGTCATCTTTGTATCCTGGTAATTCTTCATCACTTGGAAGGTTTACATTATCACTTTCTGAGTCCCTATCTGTTGTTTCTTCATGATTATCATCTTGGTATTCTGTAATGTCTGCTATGTTTGTTACATTTTCATTTGTTGGTGTTCCTTCTACTACTCTACACATTACAGGTACTTCTCGATATGATAATACATATTCTCCTTCATTATTTAATTCTGCTTTGTTTATTAAACTGTTTTCTAAATATCTTGTTGTTACTGTTCTTCCATCTTCAGATACTTCCCATCCATATTGGCTATTAAATTCTCCGTCAACATATTCTAAGTATGGTGGTAGATGATCTTTTATTTCAGCTGCATAACCATCTATATCGCCTTCGTTATATACTCTCAACATATATATTACTATATTACCTCTTTGCACTAATACTGGTTCTTTTGTATGATTATATATTGCTGTTGTTATTAAGTTTCCATTTTCATCTTCTGTATTTAATAATGAAGTATCTACAACTGGTGCTCTTGTATATGAGCCATCTTCATTTCTTAAATATTCATTTTCTTCTATTGTTTCATCATTACTTACTGCTATGATAAATTTTCTTAATGCTAAGTCAAAAGATTGTAATACTACATTATCATAATCTTCATCATCTTCATATTTTACCCAATCATCTGTATCAGAATCTCTATCATCTACTGGATTTCCTTCTTCATCACAGTCTTCTGTAATTGCAGCTTCATTTCTTATAACTGTTCCTGCAATATTATCTGCTATTACTTTAAATTTAACAGATACTTCCTTATATGATAAATCATCTTCTGTCTTTGTTCCATCATTTCTTCCAAATGCATCAATCAAATTGCTTCCCGGTGTTCCTTCATTTTCTCTTGATAAATAGTCTGTTGAAATTTGTATAATTCTTTCTCCTGATTCATCATATACAAAATTTCCCCATAAATAATTTTGGTTAAATTCAATTGCTTCTTTTTCTGCATCTGTTAATGTTTCATCTGCTTCTAAGTCGCTACCCGTTTCTTCTGACCATAAGAATTCTAATCCATCTGGTACATCTTCTGTTATTTCTTGTGCATAACCATCAATTGTTCCTTCATTATATATTCTAAATGTATATGTAACTATATCACCTTTTTTTACTCCAACTGGTTCTTTATTCATTTGATAATCTGCTGTTGTTGAAACTATATTTCCATTTGAATCAGTTACATTTAAATCACTCACATCAACGCTTTCTAATCTTTCTGTCACATTTTGATCATTAACTGCAGTTATTCTTTTAATTAATTTCAAGTCAAAAGTTTCTGGTAATAAAACTAATTTTTCAAAGTCATCATCATCTTGCTGTCCTTTATAATAATAATCTGAATCACTTAAATCTGATTTATTATCATTTCCCGTATAACTAGGTAAATTATCTGTATTTGGTACTGTAGAAGGTTCTGAATCTCGGTCTAACCCTTCTTGATTTGTTATTGTAACATCATCTTCAGCATCATATTCTTCTGAAATCCATGCAACATTTGTTAATATTGTTGAATTTTGTGTATCTGGTGTTGCTGTTACTTCACATTCTATCTCTATTGTTTCTCTATCTAAATTTCCTTCTGTATAAGGATCTAGATTTTCAGTATTACTTTCTATTCTACTTAGATTTACAGTATTTGTTGCTTTATCATAACTATCTAATTCAAAATTACCACTTACAACCTGAGAAAAAGTTAATCCCTCTGGTAATTGGTCTACTACTTTTGTTGCTCTACCTGCTTTTTCTCCTTCATTATATATTGTTATTTTATATGTTACTATATCTCCTGTTTCTACAAGTACAGGGTCCTTTTTATGTTTATATCTAGCTGTTGTACCAGACTCTAATGTTGATTCATCAATATTTGGTACTCTAACATCTGCTCCTGTTAATTCTACCCCATTTACTGCAGTAATGTATTTTCTTAATGCTAAGTCAAATTCTTTTTCTTCTTCATGTGGTGTAACAGTTAATTTGGCTGGTACAGATATATTTTCTTTTTCTGGTATTACAATTGGTTGTTCTTTGTTATTTGTACTTGATACCCATAAAGTTAATTTTGTATTGCTATAATTAATATTTATATTTACACTAATATCTTCAATATTTACACTATCAGGTACTGATACATAAAAAGGTTGTCCTACTAAATCCTCAACTGTTGTTCCTTCATCTACTTCTTCCTTATCTTCATTTAATAATTGATATTCTGAAGTTTCTTCTCCATTTTCTTCAACAGTAAAATCTATTGTATATAATTTTGATATATTTTGGTTTTCTGAAATATTAATTGGTCCTAGAATATAATTTCCATTGCCATCTTCTTCATAATCTAAACTTGTAGTATTTACCTGTGCTGGTGCACCTGATTGTGATTCTATATTATCATATTTAGGTGCATTTTCTATTGTTGCATCAATTAAATATTTATATAAAGCTTCTGCTTGTAATTGTCTCATTCTTCCTTCGCCTGTTCCTAAATTTAAGTCTGACAAGCTAGTATAAGATGTTCCATTAGTTGTATAATTAAGCCATCCTGATCCATTATATTGGTCATATATATCTTCTTCATCATAATTAGTAAAATACCATAATGCTGCTTGTTGTACAGCTTCTATATCATCATCAGTTAAGTTATATGTATAATCAGGAATTTGAGCTGCTTGTAATAAAGCTTCTCTTTCTTCACTAGTAGATGTTTTATCAAAATAACACATATCCAACAAAGCTAATATAGCACTATATTGACTTATTGTTGAGCCATTTTCTAACTGTAATGTTTTTGTTGCTAATTCTTGTAATAAAATATTTTGAGTTTGAGTTTGCATTGCAGCTTTTTCAGTTTTCATATTATAAAATATATCATAAACAGCTCTTTTATCTACATTTTCAAACCCAGCTCCTGCTTTTAAACAATATATATTATTTTCAGAATATGTACTAGAATCTTGGCTTTGATATTGTATTAAGTTCCAAATCTTTTCTCCACCACTATTAGGATCACCAATTCCATATCCAATGTTACTAAGTTTTAATTCTGTTATCCCTATATACAATGGAGTATTTGCTTGCTGTGCATAAGACAAATTTGAACATAACAAAATATTAACCATAAAAACACTAACTAATGCTAGAATCATAAATATTTTCTTAACTTTCATTATTCTCTCTCCTTCTTATTATTAATATAAGACTTCCTTTATATTTTGTCACTTTTTCTATTTCTAGTCAATAGAATTTTTTACTAATCTTTATAACATAAATTAGTCGTTTGATTTTCTCTTACGGATATAAGCCTTAAAGAATATTAATAAAAATTAAAGTTTACATTACAATTATATTACATTTCTGCCTTAAAATCAATACTTTACGTAAATTAAATTGTTTTTTATGGAATTGCCTAAGATTTTCTTCTTTTCACATAAATTTTTATACATATTTCTTTTTTCAATTTTATATAATGTATAGAGGTAATTTAAATATGAAAAATATTTTTATAAAGTTTGTAAATATATTTATACTTTTTTTCGTTGTAATAACTTCATTTAATTATAGTTTTGGTGATGACTATCTTGAGGACAATACTGTAGTTGATGTTAGTGCAGAAATTTCAGAAACCTTAGCACAAACAGATGACAATCTAGATGCAAGTTCGATAAATTCTCGTTCTTGTATAGTTTATGATAGAAATTCTCATATGACTTTATATGGGAAAAATGAAAAAAAACAAGTAAAAATGGCTTCAACTACAAAAATTATGACATCTTTAATAATAATTGAGAATTGTGATTTATCAGAAACAATAGAAGTATCAAAAAAAGCGGCAGGTACTGGTGGATCTCGATTAGGACTGAAAATAGGAGATAAAATTACTATAAAAGATCTTTTATATGGTCTTATGCTTTGTTCTGGTAATGATGCAGCAGTAGCACTTGCTGAACATGCTGGTGGAGACATTCAAGGTTTTGCTGAACTGATGAACAAAAAAGCAAGTGAATTAGGGCTTGCAAACACTCATTATGAATCCCCTCATGGATTAGATTCAGACGGTCATTATACAACTGCTTATGAACTTGCTATACTTACTGATTATGCATTAAAAAATGAAACCTTTTCAAAAATTGTCGGAACAAAAAATTACACAGTTACAATTAATGGTTACCCTAAAAATTTATCAAATACTAATGAATTACTTGGGAATTTAAACGGCGTTTATGGTGTAAAAACTGGCTTTACAAATGGTGCTAATAGATGTTTAGTTACTGCTTGTAAAAGAGATAACATGGATATTATATGTGTTGTTTTAGGTGCAGATACCAAAAATTTTAGAACTCAAGATAGTATTAAATTAATCGAATATGCTTTTAAAAATTTTACATATGCTAATGCAAATGAAATAGCATCTAATAGTTTTCAAAATTGGAAAGAAGAAAACTTAAAATATTTAAATATTAATAAAAGTTCTTCTACTTCATTTGAATTTGAAGTAGAAACTTGTGAAAATCCCATTTTATCAGTTAAAAAAAGTGACATTGATAATATTGAAACTTTTATTTCAATTAATTCAGATTTAGAAGCTCCGATACTGTCAAATACAGTAATAGGAAGTTTAACTTTAAGTTTGGATGATAAAACTTTAATTTCACTAAATATTATAAACTCTAAGGATATTAATAGAAAAGATATCACATATTATTTAAATTACTTCTTTACTAATTATTTTAACATTCTAGAACAAGTTTTAGAATAACAAGATTATTTATTTTCTAAACAAAAAAAATCTAAATAAATATGTTATAACATACTTATTTAGATTTTTTTGTAGCTATAGAACTTTATCTATTAACTATTTATTTTCTATTATACAGAAAATTTTCTAACTATTTTACATTTTCTTTGATGTAATCAACTACATCTCCTACTGTAACAACTTTTTCTGCATCACTATCTGGAATTTCAATATCAAATTCTTCTTCTAAAGCCATAACTAATTCAACTATATCTAATGAATCAGCACCTAAATCATCAATAAAAGAAGCTTCCATTGTTACTGCTGTATCTGCTACTCCTAATTGTTCTACAATAATTCCTTTTACTTTTTCTAAAATTTCTTCTGAACTCATACCTCCGAGTTCACCTCCTCTCAAGTTTTTAATGCTCAATTCATAGTTCATTTATATTATATGTTTTCCCATTTGTCAAGTAAATTATCAAAATATTTTTATTTTGTACTACCAAGTCAAGAAAAACATTTACATATAAGCAATTTTTAATAATATTTTACGCGTTTTCTTCTTTTTTATCTTTTTGCTTATTGAATTCTTCTATCATCTTATCAACAGCTTTATTTTCAACAAATTTTTCAGCTTGAATAATTGTATATTCAAATAGTAATGCATCACTACTACCATGTGCTTTTACAACAGGTTTTTTTACTCCTAAAAATAACGCACCACCATATGACTTATAATCCATTTTTTTAGAAAATCTTTTTATCGCTGGTAAACAAGGTAAAGCAGCAATTTTAGTTAATATACTACTTGTCAAACTTTCTGTTAAAGTTCTTTTAACAAATTTTCCTAATCCCTCTGTTGTCTTTAAAAATACATTTCCAGTAAATCCATCTGTCACTATTGCATCTATTTTTCCTGAAAAAGCATCTCTTCCTTCAACATTTCCAACAAAATTGATATCTAGTTCTTCTGATTTTTCTTTTAAAAGGTTATAACTTTCTCTAACTAATTCATTTCCTTTTGTTTCTTCAGTTCCTATATTTAATAAACCAATTGCAGGTCTTTCAATTCCATATGTATTCTTTAGATAGATACTTGACATTTGAGCAAATTGTAACAAATTAATTGGCTTACAGTTTGTATTAGAACCTGCATCTATTAAAAGTAACTGACTTTTATATGCTGGTAATATTCCTGCTAATGCTGGTCTGTCTATTCCCTTTATTCTTCCTACAATTAATGTTGCACCTGTTAATAAAGCTCCTGAATTTCCAGCAGATATAAATACGTCTCCTTCATCTTCTTTTAACATTCTAAATCCTACAACCATTGATGAATCTTTTTTATGTTTTATTGCAACAGTTGGAGTATCTTCCATTTCTATTGTTTCAGTTGCATTTCTGATTTTCAATCTGTCTGAAATTTCTTCCATTTCTTTTCCATAAAATTCTTTTATTTTACTTCTTATTACTTCTTCTTTTCCTACTAATACAACCTCTGCTTTTACTTTATTTATTGCATTTACTGCCCCTTTTATATTTGCATCTGGTGCGTTGTCTCCTCCCATAGCATCTAGTACTATTTTCATTGCTATTATCATTCCTTTCTAAAGTCTAAATCTATAACCTTTTTATTTTGTCTTATTTCATAATATTTATGACATATCTATTTTATTATTATTTTGGGAAAATTACAAGTAATTTTAGCAATATTTCTAATATTTTGCTTATTACCTTATTAAAATATATTTTATTAAATCTTTCAAACAAAATTTTACCCAGCTATATGAAATAGCAAAAGAGTTAGAAATTAAGTACTTTAATTTCCAACTCTTCTATATTGTTGAAGTTTTTAATTATTCTATAATATCAGCAACAACTCCTGAACCAACTGTTCTACCACCTTCACGGATAGCAAATCTTAATCCTTTTTCAATAGCGATAGGTGTGATTAATTCGATTGTCATTGATACGTTATCTCCTGGCATAACCATTTCTGTTCCAGCAGGTAATTCAATAACACCTGTAACGTCTGTTGTTCTGAAATAGAATTGTGGTCTATATCCATTGAAGAATGGTGTATGTCTTCCACCTTCTTCTTTAGTTAATACATAAACTTCTGAAGTGAATTTTGTATGTGGATGAATTGTTCCTGGTTTACAAAGAACTTGTCCTCTTTCTATTTCTTTTCTATCAATACCTCTTAATAGAACACCGATGTTGTCACCAGCTTCTGCTTGGTCTAATAGTTTTCTGAACATTTCTACACCTGTAACAACAGTTTTCTTTCTTTCTGTTGTAAGACCGATGATTTCAACTTCGTCTTGAAGTTTAACTTCTCCTCTTTCTACTCTACCTGTTGCAACTGTTCCACGTCCTGTAATTGTGAATACGTCTTCAACTGGCATTAAGAATGGTTGATCAACTGGTCTTTCTGGTGTTGGGATATAGCTATCGATTGCATCTAATAATTCTTTCATAGGTGCATATACAGGATCGTTAGGATCTGTAGATGTACTTTCTAGAACTTTTAATGAAGATCCTTTTATAATTGGAATTTCATCTCCTGGGAAATCATATTCTGTTAATAAGTCTCTAACTTCCATTTCAACTAATTCTAATAATTCTGGATCGTCTACCATATCACATTTATTTAAGTAAACAACGATGTATTTAACACCAACTTGTCTAGCTAATAAGATGTGTTCTCTTGTTTGTGGCATAGGACCATCAGCTGCTGAAACTACTAATATAGCTCCATCCATTTGAGCTGCACCTGTAATCATGTTCTTTACATAGTCAGCATGTCCTGGACAGTCTACGTGTGCGTAGTGTCTCTTTTCTGTTTCATATTCTACGTGAGCTGTGTTGATTGTGATTCCTCTTGCTTTTTCTTCTGGTGCTCCGTCGATTTGATCATATGCTTCATATTGAGCTCTACCTAATAATGATAAATATTTTGTAATAGCTGCTGTTGTTGTTGTTTTTCCGTGGTCTACGTGACCGATTGTACCAATGTTAACATGTGGTTTTGTTCTTTCAAATTTTGCTTTTGCCATTGTTTAAATCCTCCTTTTTAATTTGGGCAAAAGAGATGATTTTTCTCATTCTCTTTTACTCCTTTATATAATTTTAAATTTAATAACGTAATAATTATTTTGCATAAGCATTTTATAATATTTTATTGAAAAAATCAAGCCTTTTTAGTAAATATTATAAAGATGTAATTTTTTGCTTTATACTAAATGTCATTTTAATATCTTTTATATTAAAATCTTTTACATTCATTTCATATAATTTAGCATAAAATCGTTGTAATGTGCATTTTTGAAAGTTAATTCAAGCCGATGGTGTACTTTTTGTACATCGAGGTTTGAATTAATCTTGAAAAAATGTGCAGGACAATGATTTTAGGTTAAATTTAGGCGTTTTTAGCACGAGATGCCACTATATTATCTAAAACTGACTTAGGCACTTCTTCATAATGAGAAGGTTCCATAGTATAAGTACCTCTACCTTGAGTCTTAGAACGTAAATCAGTTGCATAACCAAACATTTCTGAAAGTGGAACAAATGCATGAATATCTTCCATTCCATCATTACCTTCCATACCTTCTACTCTTCCACGTCTAGCATTAACATCTCCTATAACATCTCCCATGTATTCTTCTGGAACTGTTATTTCAACCTTCATGATAGGTTCTAGGATAACTGATTTAGCTTGTTTACATCCTTCTTTGAATGCCATTGAAGCAGCAATTTTAAATGCCATTTCTGATGAGTCAACTTCATGGTATGAACCATCAACTAATGTACATTTGAAATCTATAACTGGATATCCAGCTAAGATACCGCTTTCGGCAGCTTCTCTCATACCTTGTTCAATTGGTTTAATATATTCTTTTGGAACTGCTCCTCCAACGATTTTGCTTTCGAATTCAATTCCTTTACCTGGCTCTAATGGTTCCATTTCAAACCAAACGTCACCATATTGTCCTTTACCACCAGATTGACGAATAAATTTACCTTGAACTTTTACTTTATTTCTAATTGTTTCTTT
>CALXZZ010000030.1 GCA_944393365.1 uncultured Clostridia bacterium | reverse complement strand
TAGTTGAAAAAAATCTTATAAGTCCAGAATTTGCTTTAAATAAAAATGAAACCGGAAGTATTTTAATAAATGATGAAGAAAACATCTGTATAATGATAGGTGAAGAAGACCACTTAAGAATACAAGTATTTAATTGCGGACTAGACCTAGAAAATACATTAAATTTAGCGATTGAGCTAGATGAAAAAATAAATGAAACTTTAGGATATGCAATAAATAAAAAATATGGATATCTAACAGCATGCCCAACAAATGTTGGAACAGGATTAAGAGCAAGTGTAATGTTACATCTTTCAGCTTTAGAGCATACTGGAAACACTGCAAAAATTTTAAATGCAGTTAGTAATTTTGGAATTAGCATTAGAGGTATATATGGCGAAAATTCTAAAAGCACCGGAGATATGTATCAAATTTCTAATAGACAAACATTAGGCATTACTGAAAAGGAAATTATTGAAAGAGTAAAAGTAATTTCTGAGAAAATTATTGAACAAGAAAGAAAAGCTAGAAAAATGTTAGCAGATGATAAAATTGAGTTTGAAGATATGATTTATAGAAGTTTTGGAATTTTAAGTAATTGTAGAAAGATATCTTTAGAGGAAACAAGGGAATTACTTTCAGATATCAAACTTGGTGTTGATTTAGGTATTTTAGATGAAATTACTGATTTGCAAGTTCAAAAATTATATTTATATACTAAACCAGCAAATTTGCAAAAGTATTTAGGTGAACAGTATGATTCTTATGAAAGAGATGTAAAAAGGTCTGAGGTTATCAAACAGATTTTGAATGAAAGGAGTTGAAAATTATGACATACAAATTTACAAATAGAGCTAAAAAAGCAATAGAAATTGCAAACGAAGTAGCAATTGAGTTAGGACATAACTATATAGGAACAGAACATATATTATATGGTCTAGCAAAAGAAGGAAGTGGAGTAGCTTCAAAAGTTTTAGAAAACCAAGAAGTAACACCAGAAAATATTATAGACAAAATCGTAGAATTAGTAGGTCAAGAACAACCAATAGAAGGAACATTAGGATTTACACCTAGAACAAAAAGAGTAATAGAAAGCGCATTTATAGAAGCAAGAAAGCTAGGATATAACTATATAGGAACAGAGCATATGTTAATTGGTATTCTAAGAGAAGGTGACAGCATTGCAGCACGTATTTTATTAGAATTAAATGTTAGCATACCAAAACTATACAATGAAATAGTAAAAGTCATAAATGAAGGTGAAGACTTTATTGGTGAGGACAACAAAAATGAAGCGGACTCTAAAAAAGGAAGCTATAACAAAACAACTACATTAAACCAATTCGGAGAAGACTTAACTAAAAAAGCAAGAGAAGGAAAATTAGATCCAATTATAGGAAGAAAAGAAGAAATAGAAAGAGTTATACAAATTCTATCAAGAAGAACAAAAAATAATCCATGCTTAATTGGTGAACCAGGTGTTGGTAAAACAGCAGTTGTTGAAGGATTAGCACAAAAAATAGTAGCAGGAGATGTGCCAGAAATATTAAAAGACAAAAGAGTTGTAAGTGTAGATATTTCAGGAATGGTAGCAGGTGCTAAATATAGAGGAGACTTTGAAGAAAGAATCAAAAAAGCATTGCAAGAAGTAAAAAAAGCAGGAGATGTAATACTATTCATAGATGAAATTCACACAATAGTTGGTGCAGGAGCAGCAGAAGGAGCAATAGATGCAGCAAATATTTTAAAACCTTTACTTGCAAGAGGTGAAATCCAATTAGTAGGTGCTACAACTTTAAATGAATATAGAAAATTCATTGAAAAAGATGCAGCATTGGAAAGAAGATTTAGCCCAGTAACTGTAAATGAGCCAAGTGAAAAAGATACTGTAAAAATCTTAAAAGGCATAAGAGACAAATATGAAGCACATCATGGAGTAAAAATCACAGATGAAGCAATAGAAGCAGCAGTTACAATGTCTACAAGATACATCAATGATAGATTTTTACCAGATAAAGCAATAGACTTAATAGATGAAGCAGCATCAAGAGCAAAATTAAAAACATATACAGAGCCAGATAGTTTAAAAGAACTAGAAGAACAAATTGAAGAAATGCAAAAAGATAAAGAAGAAGCAGTACGTACACAAAAATTTGAAAAAGCAGCCGACTTAAGAGATAAAGAAAAAGAATTAAAAGACAAATATGAAAAAGAGCAAAAGAAATGGAAAAATAAAAACAATAAATCTGTTACAAACATAACAGAAGAAAATATAGCAGAAGTAATATCAAGTTGGACAGGAATTCCAGCAAAGAAAATAACAGAAGACGAAAATGAAAAATTAAAAAATCTAGAAAAGAACTTACACGCAAGAGTAATTGGACAAAATGAAGCAGTTGAAGCAGTAGCAAAAGCAATAAGAAGAGGAAGAGTTGGACTAAAAGATCCAAAAAGACCAATAGGTTCATTCCTATTCTTAGGACCAACTGGTGTAGGTAAAACAGAATTATCAAAAGCATTAGCAGAAACACTATTTGGTGATGAAAATGCACTAATAAGAATCGACATGTCTGAATACATGGAACCACATTCAGTATCAAAATTAATAGGATCACCTCCAGGATATGTAGGATTTGATGAAGGTGGACAATTAACAGAAAAAATAAGAAGAAAACCATATTCAGTAATATTATTTGACGAAATTGAAAAAGCACATCCAGATGTTATGAATATGTTATTACAAATACTAGAAGATGGACGTCTAACAGATAGCCAAGGAAGAACAGTCAACTTTAAAAACACAGTAATAATCATGACATCAAATATAGGAGCAAGATTAATAACAGACAAAAAATCATTAGGATTTAGTCAAGATGCTGTTATAAAAAACTCAGACGGAAAAGAATCAAGTAAAAATGCCGAAGAAAAAGCAAAACTAGAAAAACAAAATAAAGATTATGAAGAAACTAAAAAAGCAGTAATGGAAGAATTAAAAAGAGAATTAAGACCAGAATTCATAAACCGTATTGATGAAATAATAGTATTCCATAAACTAACAGACGAAGAAATAAGTCAAATAATAGATTTAATGTTAAAAGAAGTACAAAACAGATTACAAGCACAAAAAATCAAAATAGAAATCGAGCCAGAAGTAAAAGAATTAATTGCAAGCAAGGGAATAGACAAAGCCTTTGGAGCAAGACCACTAAGAAGAACAATACAAAACATGTTAGAAGACAAACTTGCAGAAGAAATCCTGGATGGAAACTTGAAGAAAAACAAAACAACAAAAATAGGAGTAAAAGACGGCGAGATAGTTGCAGGGATTTAGGGGACGGTCCTCTAAATCCCTGTTTTTAGGGATTTGGGGACGGACCTTGAAAACAATAAAAAAATCTATATGCTATTATATAATTATGCACAATTTAAAAGTTCTACAAGTAATAAAATTGACATAAAAGTGTAAAAGTGATACAATCTTCACATAAAAGAAACTGATAACTTGTTTTGATAAATATCAAGGAGGAGAAATGAATAGAAAAACAGGTTTAGAAGTAGTAACATGGCAGGATTTACAACATTTAACTGCATCTGTTATTCTAAGAAAAAATGAATTTACAGAAAAAGAAATTTTGGAAGAAATATTAAAACAACTTGAAGTAAAAGACAATTATGTCTGGATTCCTTCGGAAGAGCGTGTGAAAGAATGTATAAAAAAGACAATAGAAACTCTTTACTTAAGCGGGACTTTTATACGTGAAGGAGAAAAATATGTTATGAAAAGAAATGTGTTTTTAGATTAAGGGCATCAATGATGTCCTTTTTCTATTGATTTTACATTTATAGGCTTTAAATTAATTTAAAAATATGATAAAATATAGCCACTATATAAGAGAATTAAGAAATTGGATTGAAGGTCCGTCCCTAAATCCCTAAAAACAGGGATTTAGAGGACCGTCCCCCAAATCCCGGCAAAGGTGATAAAAATGTTAGAGAAAGTAAATTCATCTGAAGATGTAAAAAAATTAACAATAACAGAGAAAAAAGAATTAGCAGATGATTTAAGAAAATATATATTAGAAATAGTATCAGAAAATGGAGGACATTTAGCCTCTAATTTGGGCGTGGTTGAATTAACAATCGCACTACATAGTGTGTTTGATTTACCAGAAGATAAAATAGTATGGGATGTAGGACATCAAACCTATGTGCATAAGATTTTAACTGGAAGAAAAGAGCAAATGAAAACACTAAGAAAATTAGATGGAATAGCAGGTTTTCCAAAAACTAAAGAATCTGAAACAGATTGTTTTAATACTGGACATAGTAGTACATCTATTTCTGCAGCATTAGGTATGGCAAGAGCAAGAGATATAGAAGGTAAGAAAAATCATGTTATTGCAATTATTGGTGATGGTGCATTAACAGGCGGAATGGCACTTGAAGCATTAAATGATGCCGGATATAGTCAAACTAGCTTAACAGTTATACTAAACGACAATGAGATGAGTATTTCTAAAAACATTGGTGGCTTAAGCATGATGTTAAGTAAAATTAGAACTAAAAAAAGTTATACAAAGCCAAGTGTATCTGCTAAAAAAGCAATTTTGAAAATACCTGTTATAGGAAAACCATTTGTAAAAATAGTTCAAAGAATTAAAAGAAGTATAAAACAATTGGTTATTCCAAAAATGTTTTTTGAAGATATAGGATTTAGATATTTAGGACCAGTAGACGGACATAATGAAGAAGAAATAGAAAGAATGTTAAAAATCACTAAAGAATTAGAAGGACCGGTACTTTTACATGTATTAACTAAAAAAGGAAAAGGATATAAAATAGCAGAAGAAAATCCAGATAAATTTCATGCAACAGGCCCTTTTGATATTGAAACAGGTAAAAGTAAAAAAGAAAAAAGTAAAGACTATTCAAAAGTATTTGGAGATAAATTAGTAGCATTAGCAGAAGAAAATGACAAAATTGTTGCAATTACAGCATCTATGAAAGATGGTACAGGACTTACAAGATTTGCAAAAGACTTTCCAGATAGATTTTTTGATATTGGAATTGCAGAGCAACACGCTTTAGGATTAGCTGCTGGAATGGCAAAAGCAGGTGTTATACCAGTAGTACCAATCTATTCTTCATTTTATCAAAGGGCATATGATCAAGTAATACATGACATAGCAATTCAAAATCTACCAGTTGTAATGTGTGTAGATAGAGCGGGTTGCGTTGGAGCAGACGGAGAAACTCACCAAGGTTTATTAGACATGGCATTTTTTAGATTAGTTCCAAATTTAAATATAATGGCACCAAAAGATTTTAAAGAACTTGAAGATATGTTAGAATTTGCAATAAAATTAAATAAACCTGTTGTAATTAGGTATCCTAGAGGAGGAGAAGACAAATACAAATTTGAATATCATAAAAAAATAGAATTAGGAAAAGCTGAGATTATTCAGGAAGGAAAAGATTTAACAATTATTACAATAGGAAAAACTGTTGCAAAAGCAACAAAAATAGCAAATGAAATAGAAAAACATGAATTTGAAAATGGACAAGTTTCAGTAGAAGTTATAAATGCAAGATTTTTAAAACCTCTCGATAAAGAAACAATTATGTCTTCGATATTAAAAACTAAAAATGTAATTACAATTGAAGATGGAACTATTATAAATGGTTTAGCAACACCAATAAAAGAACTAATTGTAGAAGAAAAACTAGAAGGTATTGATATAAAAAATTATGCATATCCAGATAAGTTTATTGAACATGGTAGTGTAGAAGAGTTAGAAAAAAGATATAAGATAGATGAAGAAACAATAGTAAAAGACATTATGGCTAATTGGGGACAGGTACGGATTAGCCATAAATGGATAAAACAAACCTGTCCCCCAATTAGCCAAATTAACTATAGGAGGAAATTTAACAATGGACAAACAACAAATTTTAAAAGAATATAAAAAACAAGAAGATAAAATGTGTTTATCACAAATACTAGACAAAATAGAATTTTCTAAAAGTAAGCAAAAAATAGAATTTTCAGATTTTTTAGACATGTATCAAGTAGCTCTTGTAGAAAATTTTTTTAGAAAAATTAAATTTGATAATTATCAACTATATGGTGGGTTTGAAGATGCTGAAAGAAAAATAGCTATAATATATCCAGAAAAATATGATGAAGAAATGCTACAAAAAAATTATAATAAAATTTTAAAAGTAGTAAAAATAATATTACCAGATGAAGAAAAAGGAAAATATACACATAGAAACTATTTAGGTGGAATAGTTAAATTAGGATTAAAAAGAGAAAAAGTAGGAGATATAATAGTTTCAAATGAAGGGGCAGAAATAATTACTTTAGCAGATTTTTCAAAAATACTATTAGAACAACTACCTAGTCTAACTAGATTTAATAATGCAAAGATAATAGAAAAAGAAATATCAGAACTTGAAGTACAAGAAGCAAGAGTTGAAGAAGTTAAAATAATAGTACCATCACTTAGAATGGACAACATTGTTTCAGATCTAATTAGAACTTCAAGAAATAAAGCATTAGAAGTAATTAAACAGGAAAGAGTTTTTGTTAATGGACAAAATGAAACAAAACCATCTAAAAGTATAAAAGTAGGCGATAAAATTACTGTTAGAGGAAAAGGTAGATTTGTTATTAAACAAATTGATGGTACCACAAGAAGTGGAAGAACAGTTTTATTGATAGAAAAATTCATATAATTAAAAAAGTAAGCTTTTATGATATAAATTCTAGTTAAAATGAGATTTAGCTAGAATTTGTTATTTTTTGACAATATTTATCTATTGACACAATTTATACAAATAAGTATAATGTAAATGCAATTGATTATAAAGGAAATGAAATATTAAATTTTACAAGAAAGGAGGAAAAATCTATGACAGATAAAGAAAGAGACGAATTATTAATAAATATGGCTAATGACATGAAGAAAAGAGATGAATTATTAATAAATATGGCTAATGACGTGAAGAAAAGAGATGAATTATTAATAAATATGGCTAATGACGTGAAGAATCTAAAAAATGACATGAAGAATGTAAAAAATGACATGAATAACGTAAAAAGCGATATGAAAGAGATAAAAAAAGAACAAAGAAGCTTAAGTAGAGCAGTTGCAAAAATAGAAGTAGAACATGGAGAAAAATTACAAATACTATTAGATGTAGTCACAGGACAAGAAGAAAAAAACGAAGAATTTGAAAGAAGATTTGAAGAAGATGAAAAAATACTAGATAGACATAGTGACCAAATCTATTATTTACAATTAAAAGCAAATAAAAGAAAACCTATACTTTGAAAACAATAAAATATAATTAAAAATAAAAGTAATAGGTTTTCAAAAATTCAAACAATTTTAATATAAATTATCAAAAAAATTATTTTAATTCAACAACAGTAACACCCATTTCTCCTTCACCAAAAGAGCCAAGACGGAAAGACTTTACATGTGGGTTAGTCTTTAAAAATTTGTGAATACCATTTCTCAATTTACCAGTACCTTTACCATGAACAATTCTGACAGTTTGTAATTTTGCTAAAGAACAGTCATCTAAGAATTTATCAATAACAAATATTGCTTCATCAACATTATATCCAATAACATTAATTTCAGATTTAGCATTTTTAGTTTTTGAAATATCAGCATAACCATAAGAGCTATAAGTATTTTTATTCAAAGTAGAATTAGTTTTATTAGAACTATTTTTATCTAATTTAGAATTATTTAATTTCGAATTATCCGATTTATCAAGATATTTAATATTTACATTAGTTTTCATATTTCCAATTTGAACTTGAACTTCATTTGACTTAGAAACACGAGAAACTACCACACCAGGTTGTTTTAAAGTCTTAACAAAAACCTTCATATTTAAATAGATATCTTCAGGCTTTAACATAGAAGAATTTTTAAAAGAAGCATTTTCAGAGCCATCCTCATTGTCATCATATATCTTAATATCCTTAATCTTAGAATTTAAAGCATTTCTCAAATCAGATAATTCAGAATTATTAGATAACTTATTTTCTTTTGCCAAACTATTCATTTTCTTTATAATCTCATTTGCATCTTCTTTGGCATCTAACAAAATATTTCTAGCCTTAACTTTAGCATTATTAATCAATTCTTCTTCCTTATTTTTCAAAGATTGATTATCCCTTTCCAAAGATTTACGAAGCATTGAAACTTGATTCAATTCCTTAGTTATATCTTCTTTTTCTTTTTCAATTAAAGCCTTATCATCATAAATACTTTTCAATAAATCTTCAAAAGCAATTTCTTTAGAAGAAAGATGACTTTTAGCATTGTCAATAATCTTTTCATCTAAACCTAATTTTTTACTAATTTCAAACGCATTACTTTTTCCAGGAATACCAACTAATAACCTATATGTAGGAGTTAGTGTTGAAACATCAAATTCAACAGAAGCATTCTCAAAACCATCTGTTGCTAAGGCATATTTTTTTAGTTCTGGATAATGAGTAGTAGAGATAGTTAAAGCACCAATTTCTTTAATATGCTCTAAAATACTTATTGCAAGATTTGCACCTTCTAAGGGGTCTGTTCCAGAGCCTAGTTCATCTAGTAATATTAAAGATTCAGATGTGAAATTCTTTAATATATCAACAATATTTGTCATATGAGATGAAAATGTACTAAGCGAACTAGTAATATCTTGGTCATCACCAATATCAGCAAAAACATTGTCAAATACATATATTGAAGAATTTTCGTCACATGGTATTGCAAGACCTGAACATGCCATACAAGTTAAAAGACCAACGGTTTTTAATGTAACAGTTTTTCCGCCAGTATTTGGACCTGTGATTAATAAAGTGGAAAAATCTTTCCCTAAAGATAAAGTGATAGGAACAACTGTATTTTTAGAAATTAGAGGATGTCTTGCATTTTTTAAATCAATTTCTTTTTTATCTGAAACCTTAGGAATAATTGCATTTATTGATTTTGCAAATTTGGCTTTTGCAAATATAAAGTCAAGTTTTCCAATAATATCTACATCATATTTTAGCTGAGATATAATAGGTACAAATAATTGGCTTAATTCAAACAATATTCTTTCTATCTCAATATTTTCACTATTTATTAATTCATGTATTTCATTATTCATCTCAAACACTGATAATGGTTCAATAAAAACAGTTGAGCCCGCATTTGAAACATCATGTATTAAACCTTTAACTGAAGAACGATATTCTTCTTTTACTGGTATTACAAAACGTTCATTACGTATTGTAATAATAGGTTCTTGAATGTATTTACTATATGAAGAAGAATGTATCATATCATTTAATTTACTTCTAATTTCTTGCTCCAAATTCTTTTTCTTTCTTCTTATAGAATACAATTCTTTAGATGCTCTATCATCAATAACATCTTCTTCTAATATAGAAGAAAATATTTTAGATGAAATTGAATTATTTGAATAAAGCATATTAAATAAATCTGAAAGAATTGGAAAAGAATCAGAAGTAATAAAATCTTTATCAAAATATGACTTCAATTCCTCAGCATTTTTTAAAATATTTGCTAAATTTAAAAGTGATTTTGTGTTTAAACTTTGCCCACTTTCAAGTTGCTTTAATGAAACAGTAATATCAGATGCATCATAAAAAGATGGAAAAGAATTACGCATAGATAAGTTTAGTGCTTCAAGTGTTTCTTGTAATAAAGAAGTGACTTGCAATTTTTCATTACTAGGTAATAAATCTTTAACTAAATTCTTTCCATATTTTGTTGTGCAAAAATTACTTAGCTTTTCTAATATTTTATAATATTCTAATTTTTCTAAATGGTTTGTGTTCATATTAAAATCTCCTAATTTGTTGATATATCTATTATACAGGTGTTTTTGTGGTTAGTCAATATAGTAAACTAGCAAATGATATATTTATATATTTTTCCGTAATCCCCATTCAAGAAAATGTAATTTACTAACGTTCAAACATTTTCTAGAAAGGTTCCCCAATATACTTCAAAATATTTAAATATATCATTTATCATGTATAATTAATCTTGAAATAAAATTTAAAAAACATTGCAAAATCTATTAAGTTGTGATATAAAATAAAATAACGAATAAAATGAGAACAAGGCATAAAAAGAGGTGAGAAAATGATAAAAGCATATGCCAAGTCAGATATAGGAAAAGTAAGAGAAATAAACCAAGACTATTACTACATATCAGACTCATTAGACGAAGTACAGCTATACATGTTAGCAGACGGAATGGGAGGATACAATGGAGGAGAAATAGCAAGTAAGCTAGCTATACAATCAGCCAAAAGCTATATAGAAAACAATTTTAAAGAAATAGAAAAAGACAAAGATAGTATAATACAATTAGTAGGAAGTAGTATGGAATATGCAAATATGGTAGTATATGAAAAATCAAAGGAAAGCAAGGAATTAGAAGGCATGGGTACTACTTTAGAAATTTGCTTAATATATAATAATAAAGTATTCATTGGACATATTGGAGATAGTAGAATATATAGAATAAGAAAAGAATTTATGAGAAAATTAACACAAGACCATAGTTATGTACAAAAATTAGTAAAAGACGGAACAATAACACAAGAAGAAGCAGTACATCATCCACAAAAAAATATGCTTATGAAAGCATTAGGATGTAATGCATTTGTAGAGCCAGATGTTATGGTAAAAGGATTTTTGAAAGATGACATTTTAATAATAAATTCAGATGGGTTAACAAATTTAGTGTCACAAGAAGATATTTTTAGAGAGGCAAAGAAAGATATAGAACAAGCACCTAAAGAGTTAGTTAGACTAGCTAATGAAAATGGTGGATATGACAACATAACAGTAATTGTCATAAAAAACATATGAAAATTCATGTAAACATGATTTAAGGAGAGAGAAATTATGAATTTAGAAGGTAAACTATTAGGTAACCGTTATGAGATGATTGAAAAAATAGGTAATGGTGGAATGGCAACAGTATATAGAGCAACAGATAAAATTCTAAAAAGAGATGTAGCAGTTAAAATATTAAGAGATGAATTTACAACAGATGAAGAGTTTATCAAAAGATTTGAAGTTGAAGCTCAATCTGCTGCAAGATTAACACATCCAAATATAGTATCAATTTATGATGTCGGAGTTGAAGACAACCTACATTATATAGTAATGGAATTAATACAAGGAAAAACTCTAAAAGAAATAATAGTAGAAGAAAAAGGACCATTACCTTGGAAATGGTCAGTAAATGTAGCAATTCAAATAGCTTCTGCATTAGAAACAGCGCATAGAAATAATATAATACATAGAGATATAAAACCACATAATATTATAATAACAGAAGATGGAATTGCAAAAGTAACAGACTTTGGAATAGCAAAAGCAGTTTCAAATTCGACAATTACAGCATTTGGAACAACAATAGGCTCTGTACACTATTTCTCACCAGAACATGCAAGAGGAGGATATACAGATGCAAAATCAGATTTATACTCATTAGGAGTAGTTATGTATGAAATGGTAACAGGAAGAGTACCATTTGATGCAGATACTCCAGTTTCTGTTGCGTTAAAACATATGCAAGAAGAACCTGAAGAGCCAATAGAATTAAATCCAAATTTACCAACATCAGTAAATAAAATAATTCTAAAAGCAATGCAAAAAGATACAACACTAAGATATCAATCAGCAACAGAGATGTTAAGAGATTTGAGAAAATCTTTAAAAGATCCAGATGGAGATTTTGTTGAAGAGGAAGAATATGATCCAACAGCAAAAACTCAAAAAATAAATACAGATATGTATGGAAATTTATTAGATGATGAAAAAGAGAATCAAGGTAAAAATAAAACAGGTAAAAAAGATGGAAAATTCAAGAGTTTTATAAAAAGACATAAAGCATTAAGTATTTTTATTGGATTGATTTTACTATTTGCCATAAGTTTAGGTGGAACAATGGCAGTATTAAACATAACAAACCCACCAGAAGTAGAAATGCCAAATGTTGTAGGATTATCGAAAGAAGAAGCTCAAAAAGAAATAGAAAATGCAAAACTGGTATTTGAAGTGTCATCAGAAGAATATAACAAAGATGTACCTGAAGGATTTGTAATTTCACAAGACCCAGCATATATGGAAAATTACAATAAAGTAAAAGAAGGAAGCACAGTATCAGTTGTAATAAGCAAAGGATTAGAAAAGACAACAGTTCCAAATGTTGAAGGGAAAGAAAAAAATGAAGCAATTAAAATGTTGGAAGATGCAAATTTAAAAGCCGAAGTGGTTGAAGAAACAAGTAGAACAGTTGAAGAAGGATATGTAATTAGTCAAGAAACAGACCCAGATTCAGAAGCATATGCAGGTGATACAGTAAAAATTCATGTAAGTACAGGAACAGGTATAAAACAAGTAACAGTACAAAGTGTAATCGGCCAAACAGAAGCTAATGCAAAAAGCACATTACAAGGACTAGGGCTAAAAGTAAATGTATCATATGATGAGGATACATCAAGAGATAATGGAGTTGTATTAAAACAAAGTATTGATAGCGGAAAAGTAGTAGATGAAGGAACAACAATTACTATAACAGTAAATAAAGTAGCAGAAACAAAAAATGTAACTGCAAATATAAATATAAAACAAATTACTGGATATACTGAGCCAACAGGAGATGAAAATACAACAGGAAGTACTACTACGAACAATAGAGCAAATATTGAAATAAAAGTTGGTGGAGAAACAGTATATACGGATTCAAATGTAGATAAAAATACTACAAATAAAACTGCAACAATTCAAGGAAAAGGAACAGCAAAAGTTGAAGTAATTATAACAGATTCAAATGGAGGAAATTGGTCAAGAACTCAAACTGTAAACTTTAATAATGCAACAACAATTAATTTTAATTAAAAAAGAGATTAATATTAGGCAAATAACAAAAATGAAAATAGAAAAATCACATTGGAATTTATCTTTTCAATGTGATTTTTGCTTGAGTTTTTTTCTAAAATATAGTATATTAATAAATGTAAATAATTAGTAAGTAATTAGGATATAAAGGAGAATTTATGCAAGGATTAATTATAGAAAATATTGCAAATTTATATAAAATAGAAAATAGAGAAAAAGATAAAAGTAAGAAAAATAGTCAAAAAGAAATCTATGAAGCATATGCTAGAGGAAAATTCAAAAAAGAAGAAATAACACCAGTAGTAGGAGATTTTGTAGAATTTGAAGTGACAGATGAAGAAAACAAAAAAGCAGTAATAACACAAATTGAAGAAAGAAAAGTATATATAAAAAGACCTAAAATGGCAAATATTACACAACTTGTGTTAGTAGTATCAAGTAAAGACCCTAAACCAGATTTATTAATGTTAGACAAACAACTAGCATTTGCCGAATTTTTAGATTTGAAGGTATGTATAGTTTTAAATAAAATAGATTTGGATGATGAAAAAGAATTTAAAAGCATTAAAGAAATCTATTCTAAAATAGGTTATGAAGTTATAGAAACACAGGCAAATAAAAAAGATATAAAAGAAAATTCAAAACATATAGAAAAACCAAAAGATAAGGATATAGAAAAGCTAAGGAAAACGTTGCAAGGTAATATAAATGTACTAGCAGGAAATTCAGGAGTAGGAAAATCTACATTAATAAATGCAATCTTTAAGAAAGAATTAACACAAGAAGGAGAAATAAGTAATAGAAACAAAAGAGGAAAAAACACAACGACATCAACAAAATTGTATGAAATAGAAGAAAATACATATATAGCTGACACTCCAGGATTTTCAACATTTTCAATTGAAGAAATACTAAGCAATAAATTAGCTGAATATTTTAAAGAATTCAGAGATGAAATACCAAATTGTGAATTTGCCAGTTGTACACATATTAAAGAAGAAAATTGTGGAATAAAACAAGCAGTAAAAGAAGGAAAGATATCACAAGATAGATATAATAGATTTTGCAAAATTTATGAAGAGCTGAAACAAAAGGAGGAAAGAAAAAAATGGTAGAAGTTTCAACATCTATTTTAAATGTAAAAGAGGGAGAGGAATCAGCAACTTTTTTTGAATTAGAAGCAGCAAAAACAGATTATTTCCACATTGATGTAATGGATGGAAAATTCGTCGAAAAGGACACATATCAAAAAATGTTTGAATATGCATCCTATATTAGAAGAATATCAAATTTACCTTTAGATGTACATTTAATGGTAGAAGATATAAATAAAGCAATAGAAGATTTCTTAGCAGTAGAGCCTAATATAATTACATTCCATTTAGAAGCATGTAAAGATAAGGAAGATGTAATGAAAAAAATACAATATATAAAAGACAATCATTGTAAAGTAGGTATTGCAATTAAGCCTAATACAAAAATAGAAGATATTTATGAATTTTTGCCATATATTCATTTATGCTTAATCATGACAGTAGAACCTGGAAAAGGTGGACAAACTTTTTTAAGTGATATGGTTAAAAAAATCGAAAACTTGAAAAAATATTTGGAAGAAAATAATTTAGAAACAGATATTGAAGTAGATGGTGGAATAAATTTAAAAACTGCTCCAATAGTAAAAAAGGCAGGAGCAAATATCTTAGTTGCAGGAACTGCAATTCTAATGGCTAATAAATTTGAGAATATAATTAGTGAATTAAAAAATAATTAGTTTGGTCAGTTTGGGGACAGGTTTGAACTAACCAAAAATGGTCAGTCCGAACCTGTCCCCGACTAGCCATTTTTGGTCAATTAAGGGACGGCACTTTTTACCGTCCCTTGAATTTCATTCTATGAATGTATTATTCTATTTTGTTTCTTTTACTTTTTCATCTTTATTAGATTTTTCTTTCTTGATTAAATAATATACCAAAATTCCTAAACCAATTATAATTGCTATAATTCCAACTAATCTACCTACATAAGGAATTAAACCAATTAACCATAGAACTGCTGCTGTAACAATTAACATTCCGAAATTTCCAATATTTTTTTGGATTTTTAATTTATTACAAATTAAATTGTTAATTGCAATTATAAATATAGATGTACTTAGTCCTATTAATATAAAAGATATAGCTAGAAGTAACAATCCAAATGATGATGTAATACCTAATAATATTAATACAATAGAAACTAGAATTAATACAATAGGCGTTAAAATACCTAAACCAATTTCAGGTAAAATATTTTTCTTGTCAATAAGATTTTCTTTTTTAACAAATTTAGGTGCTAACCATAAACATATTAACCAAACAAGTATAGCAGTAGCTATAATAGTTCCTAAAGAAATTAAATAGCTTTGTATTGTTCTTGAACTATTATTTGTTGCCTGAGTGTAAGTTGTTTCACCTGTTACAACACCTTCTGGAATAGTAATTTCATTTGAAGATGAATATTTCAAATTACCATTAATCATACCTTGTGAACTAGTTGTTGTTGTTTCTTCCGTTTCATTAGTTCCATCTTTTGAAAAATTCATATTATTACAAGAAACATATGCATTTCTACCAACAGTACCATAAATATTTAAATTATTACCACTTACTCTAATATCACGGTATACATATCCTGTAATTGTAACATCATTTGAAAGTGCATATAAATCATAAACAACACCTTGTACATCTACTGTACTTGCGACTGTAAATAAATTACTAAATACATATCCTTGATTTCCAACAGTTACAGTGTTAGCAAAAATAAAAGCATCTCCACCAATTTGCGAATTAATTGTAACTGTATCTGCAAAAACAAATAAGTTTCCATCTATGATATAATCAATTGT
>CALXZZ010000029.1 GCA_944393365.1 uncultured Clostridia bacterium | reverse complement strand
TCATTTAGTAGTCCATATTCAAATTGGATAGGATGGTTACATGATTTTATAGAAGATGAAGGAAAACAAGTATATGTGCCAGACTTTCCAATAGGGGTAGGATATCAAAATTATGAAAATTGGAGTAAGTTGTTAAAATATTATTTAGATTTAGAACTTATAAATGAAAATACAATAATTATAGGACATAGTATAGCACCAATATTCATATCAAAATTTTTAGTTGAAAATAAAGTAAAAGTTAAAAAATTAATATTTGTGTGTGGATTTAACAACTATCTAGGAATAAATGAAGAATATGATAATGTTAATAAATCTATGTATTTTGATAACTTAGAAGATGTAAGGCAGTATACAAATGAAATAATTTGTTTCTATTCGAATAATGATCCATATGTAAAATATGAAGTAGAAAAAGATTTTGCAGACAAAATTGCAACAGAGCAAGTTTTTATACCAAATGCAGGATATATCAATAGTGAAAGTGGATATGATACTTTTGAAGATATAGTAAGCTATTTATAAGTTTATATTACGAATAATTGAAAATTTTTGTAATATAGAAAACAAATTGCCGGAAACTTTCGTAAATCATTTGATATTTACGAAAATTTCCGGCAATTTTATAGAATAAATAAGTGTATTTTAATTTAAATTGGGCATATTATATATTAAACAATATTTTTTATGCAAAAATATTGCATAAAAAATAAAAATATGTTATAATTTTATAAATTAGTTAGGAGGAATTTGTTATGATAACAAGTTTAAAATTTAATAATTGTTTTGCATTTAATAATCAAGTAGAAATGAATTTGAAAGCAGATATGAGAACAAAGAAATTTTCGTCTAATATAACTAATATAAATGATAATCTTAATATATTAAAGTCAGCAGTTATCTATGGACCAAACAATACAGGAAAAACCACTTTTATAAATTGTATAAAAGCAGTTAAAAATACTTTGCTAAATAAGGAAATACATCTAGATTCAAACATATTTACAAATAATAATATTTGTGAAGAATCTATTTCTTTTATATATGAAGAAAAAGAATACTCATATGAATATAAGTTCGATGATGAAAAAATGCTATATGTATATGAAAAAATGTCTGAAATAGTAAAAGACAAATATAATAATGAAAAAGAAGAACTAATATTTTTAAAGGACACAATAAATGAAAAATATGAATGTCCAAAAGATAAAGAATTAGAAAAAGTATTAAATATAACTTCTAACAACAATATTTTAATATATACAGTACAAATTGAAAAGTTTCATATATTAGAAAAGATAAAAGATATATTAACAGGTATTGGAAATAGTATAGAGATAGTAGATATGAACAAAATACCTATTTCAAAAACAATACAGATGTTAAAAAATAAAGATGATGAAACAAAAAAAGTTGTAGATTTTATAAAAAATGCTGATTTATATTTAGATGATTATATGTATGTAGAAGATTTAAATGTTGAAATAGATGGAAAAATTGCAGATGAGAAACTACTAAAAAATCAAAATTTAATGGATCAAATAAAAGTTATATCAGTATATAAAGGGCAAGCTGTACCAAGTATTATATTTGACTCATTAGGAACAAGAAAATTTGCAGCTCTTGCAAGTTATGTAATAGAAGCAATAGAACAAGGAAAGACATTGGTAATTGATGAATTGGATAGTAGTTTACATTTTAAAATTACAAGAGCAATAATTAGTATGTTTAATAATGAAATAAACAAAAATGCACAATTAATAGCGACACTTCATGATATAAGTTTATTAGATTGCAAAAGAATGTTTAGAAAAGAACAAATATGGTTTACAGATAAAGATGAAAATGGAACAGATTTATATTCTTTAAAAGACTTTAGTTATGCAGAGAATGGTGTAAGAGATACATCAGATATACAAGAAAAATATATTAAAGGAGAATTTGGAGCAATACCTGAACCAGATTTAATTTCTACCTTATTGGAGGTGGAAGATGAGGAAATATAAGGGTAAAAAAATATGTATCATATGTGAAGGATATGAAGAATTAGAGTATATTGAAGCATTAAAAAATAAAGCCGTATTTTCTAATAAATATGATTTTATTACAGTAAACGCAAAATCAATAAATACAATAATAGCAAGGTATCAAGAAAAATATCAATCAGCTTCATATTCTTTGGTTTTAATATTTTGCGATACAGATAAAGGACCATCAGAAAAATATAAAGAAATCAAGCAAAAGATAAATGATTTTCATGGCGAAGATGTAGCAGATGATATAGTAATATTTGGAAATCCATGTACGATGCAAATTATACTTTCACACTTTGCTGAAATAAAGTTAACAAGTCAAAGTAAGACAATAAATAGTAAATATATAAAAGAATATGTTGGTATTGATAACTATAAAGCTACAGATGAGCAAAGAAGAGAGTTATTTAGTAAAATAAAAAGAAGTAATTATGAAAAAATGAAAGAAAATGTAGCTAAGTTATCAACAGATGACAATGTAACTTCTAGTACCAACATATTGAAGTTTATTGAAAATTTTGAATGTGATGATGAAAGATGGATAGATGAAATAAATAGTAGATTATAAGGAGGAGTGCATATGAAATATGTTGTACATCAATTAGGAAATGTAGAAAAAGGAAATGTGGTAGAAGTCTCATTAAAAGGAAATGCTGCAAATGTGTTACTACTAGATAGTAGTAATTATAATAATTATAAAAATGGTAGAAGATATAGATATTATGGTGGATTCGTAAAAAAATCACCATTTAAAGTAACTGTTCCACATAGTGGAAAATGGTTTGTGGTTGTGAATTTAGGTGGATTATCAGGACAAGTAAGAAGCTCTGTAAGGATATTACCTGGAATGATGCCTTTAGCCAAACAATATAGTACATCTGATTTATCATCATTGTTTTTAGGAAATAAAATTAATGATGATATTGAAAAAGAGTATGATGTTTTCATATCACATGCAACCGAGGATAAAGATGAAGTTGTAAGACCTTTAGCTAATGCATTAAAAAATAATAATCTAAATGTGTGGTATGACGAATTCGAATTAAAAATAGGAGATAGTTTAAGACAAAAAATTGATAAAGGAGTAGCGAATAGTAAATTTGGTATAGTAATTTTATCTAAAAACTTTATAAAAAAAGGATGGACAAATTATGAACTAGATGGGTTAATTACACGCTCAATATCAAACCAACAAATATTATTACCAATATGGCACAATATAACTAAACAAGAGGTAATAGATTATTCTCCATCACTTGCTGATAAAGTTGCAAGGAGCACAAGTATAAATACAATAGAAGAAATTGCAGAAGAAATCTCACAAATCATAAAAGGAAAGGAAGATGAAAATGTATAATTATTGTAATAATGTAACAAAACATAAAGTTTTTGTAAGTTATTATCATAACGATGATCAAGTATATAAAAATTATATAGATGATAACTTTAAAGATAAAATAATAAACAAGTCTGTAATGAATAATGATATAAATTCAGACAATGGTGATGAGTATATAAAAAGACTAATTAGAGAAGATTATATTTCAGATTCTTCAGTAGTGGTTGTATTAGTTGGAAAAAACACAAAAACAAGAAAACATGTAGACTGGGAAATATATGCAGGGTTACGAGGAAGTATCAATGGTAATTCGGGATTAATAGGAATCTTATTACCAGAAATGGAAAACTATAATAATACATATTCTTATGAAGATATACCTTCTAGATTAGCGGACAATATAAAGAGTGGATATAGTAAGATGTATAATTGGGATTATGCTATGAATCATTTTGATGAAATAATAAATGAAGCATTTCAAAACAGAATTACATTAAAGAATAAAATTGATAATTCGAGAAAGCAAATGCAGATTAATACGACAGGATGGTACTAGAATATGAATATTATTGAAATATCTATAGAAAATATATGGACGGTAAAAATCACATTCAATTTGCTACTAATAATATTAACTATCATTTTAGTTATATTTTTAGACAAGATATGGAAATGGTTGAAAAATAAAACAAAAAGTTTAAATGAAATAACAATAGATGAAATAGAATTAGGGATAGGTTCTAATTCTAAAGTTAAATTGAAATATGATAGTAGAGATAGGCAGATTGCATATAAATTATGGGTAGAATTGTCAACAAGAAAAATAGGACTTGAATTTGAAAAAGGATATGATGTTATTTCAGAAGTATACGACTCATGGTACGAATTTTTTAAAATTGCTAGAGAATTATTAAAGGAAATTCCAGTTGAAAAAATACAAGATGACAAAGAAACTAGTTTAGTGGAAATATCAATACAAATATTAAATAAATGTATAAGACCACACTTAACTAAGTGGCAGGCTAAATATAGAAAATGGTATGAAAATGAGTTAGAAAAAAATAAGGATAAGCAGATTTCGCCACAAGAAATACAAAAAGAATATGAATATTATGATGAAATGGTAGAAGATATATTAAATGTTAATAAAAAAATAAAAGAATATAGTAAAATATTATATAGCATTGCTGTAAAGGGATAATAAATCCTTTACAGTAATTTTAAAAGTACATTATTTTTCAATTAAGAGGATTTAAGGATAAGTATATTTGATTAAGTGGACATAAAGATATTTTAAGCAAGTGAACTTGGGTGAATACTAAAGGCAGGATAGTGATGCATAATATATTACTTAGACACATTGAAGGGCAAGCCTCCAAGAGTTAATAAAAGAACAAAAATTTTAAGCAAATTTGATGTAAAAATTCACCGGGTGAATAGATGAAAAAAGTCTTTTAGAGTGCGAAAGTTCACTAAATGAACGAAGAACAAGGAGTTTTTTAGAAAAAGTTCACCAAGTGTACTTGAAATTTAGTTTTTTTATTCATTAAGTGAACTAAAAATTGATAGAATAAGAAAGTAAATACACCAAGTGAACTTAAAAATAGTAAAGTAAAAAATAAATTTTAAAAACTTTATACAAGTACACTTAGTGTACTTACCTAAAAATTAAGACTTTATCAATTTTAACAGAAAAAAGGGAAAAAAACGGAAATTGAACTTTATAGAACAGCATAATATAATCGTATTATCAAAAAATGTAAAAACAAGAAGTCAGTCGAAGCTAGCACGGCTGGCTTTTTCTGTTGCCTTTTTTGAAGTGATGATATAAAATACATTTCGAAACATAAAGTTATGGAAGCATATAAATTAGTAAATAAACCTTGCATTTCTTTAGATTGTGGATTTTGGATAGATGAATTAGATGGTTTTCCAAGAGCATTTGTAAATTTTACTCTAGATACTATAGGGATTGATGGTATATTAAAATTAATGGAAGGAAAGGAAAATAGAAGTTGTAGATTTACAGAATGTTTATCTTATTATGATGGAAAAGAATTGCATCAATTTATGGGAAGGCATGAAGGAACATTAGCAAAACAAATATTAGGAAATGATACAGATAAAAAATGGTCAGATTTATGGTACATCTATAAACCTTATGGATATGATAAAACTTTAGCACAAATGACAGATGAAGAGAGAACAAATAGAAGAAAATATGAATCGGTAGATTCTATGCAAGAATTTGCAAAATGGTATAAAAATAATGGACTTAACTAATTATATATACAAAAGAAATGAAAAAGATTACTAAATAACTTATTAAGTATTGGTATAAATATACTGATACTTATTTTTATTTGAAATTTTAAATATTTACTGTGGAATTTATCAGATTTGTTGAGAAAAATGCAAATCTATGATATACTACAAGAAAAATTAAAAGTAAGGATGTTGAATATGATTTTAGATTTAAGTAAAAAAGAACATGTACCATTAATTAATCAGTATAAAAAATGTAAAGGAATATCATTAGTGGAAAAATATTTGCCTGAACTAAGTCCATTGAATAAGATGTATGTTATAAATTCTGAAGAAGATTGGGAAAAAGTAAAAGATGAGTTTCCAATAAATATGATGACTGTTAGATGTGACAGTCCTAGAGGAATAGAAGGAAAACTTCCCGAGGGACAAACATTTCATAGAGATAGAGTTAATCAGTATATTAGAGATGTAAAAAAATTAGTTCCAGATGCAGTAATAATCTTGGAAGATTTAAAAGAAGGAACAAATGAAAGAATACATACAAGAGGCGGATTTAATTTAGACATCAAAATAGGTGATTACGTGTATATAGATTATGCAGGTCCTAGTTTTGATTGTGGAATACTATGTAGGGGAAAGGGAAGCCATGAAAGTTGGGCTGTACCTTGGGAAGAAGTTCCTTTTATGAATCATTCAGCAGTAAGAAAATATAAAAGAACTGAAATAAATGAGACTCAATATATTGAAACTGCGAAGGCAAGAATTAAGTTTTTACTTCATGCTTATCCAGATAAAAAGGATGAAATTTTTGAAACAGTACCTAAAAGATATAGTGGAATAGATATAAATATTTTTAAAGATTTAATGGATAAAGTAATATTTCCACTATATATTAGGCATGAAGAACTATCACGAGATGGAATGAATCATTTTGGAGTTGAACTTAATGTTGTACAAGATGGAAGATTAGTACCTTTTGAGATAGATGTTCCAGAAAGATTTAAAGAAAAAGAAAGTCAAGAAAGATAAAAAGAATTGAGGTAGTAAAAAATGAATGAAATGTTTGCCATTATAGAAATAGGGAGTAATAATACTAAAACACACATATATAAAAATGAAGAACTAATATATGAAAAAACAGATACAATAGAATTCAAAAAGAATTATAAGGACGAGAACAAAATTAATGAAAATGATTTAAACAAATTATATGAAGTTATAAAAAATGCTTTAAACTACACAAAAAACATAAATATTTATGGATGTAGTATATTTAGAAATATATCTAGAGAAGAATTAAACGAAATTAATAAAAAATTTAGTGATAAATTTGGGTTGAAAATTCAAGTTGTATCTCAAGAAGAGGAAGCAAATTATACTGCATTAGGATGCTATAATAATATAGAATATGATGGAAACATTTGCATTTTTATAGGTGGAGGAGGCTCTATTGAGCTTATATTTGTAAATAATAAAAAAGTTCTTGATAAAAAATATTATAATTTTGGAGTTGTCGATATTACAAGCAAATTTGAAAGTCTAAAAAATGATGTTCCAAGTTGTTCTTTTAATGATGTTTATGACTATGTTGATAAATTAATTAATGGTATAAATAATAGGGCAGATGTTTTAATATTAGCTGGTGGAGATCATCTATATTGGTACAATAATGCAGGATATAAATTAATGAAGAATACTTTATATGAAAATGAAAATCAAAAATATATGATAACAACTGAAATGAGTGACAATTATGATAGAGATGCTTTAGTAACTTCTTTAGATCGAATTAGGCAAAATAGTGATAATCCTAAATGGTTTGATGGTTCAAGAGCAATGAAAGTAATTACTAACTTGATTTCTCATAAAATTGATGCAAAATATATTATACCAACAAAAATAAATATGGAAGATGGATTAAAAATGCAGAAGATGGAGGAATAGTATAATGAAAGTGTTATTTGCAACAACAAACCCAGCAAAACTTAGAAAGTATAAAAAGGCCTTAGAAGAAAAAGGAATAGAACTAATAACAATAAAAGATTTAGATTTTAAACTAGATATAGATGAAAACGGAAAAAATGCAATTGAAAATGCATATATCAAAGCAAAAGCATATTATGATGCAACCAAGATTGTAACCATTGGAATGGATAATAATTTATTTATAGAAGAATTGCCAGATGAAAAACAACCAGGTACACATGTAAGAAGGATTAATGGAAAAGAATTAAATGACAATGAAATGATAGATTATTATACTAATTTAGCAAAAGAATATGGTGGAAAATTAACAGCTAAATGGATATATGGGATGGTAATATATGATGGAGAAGAAACAAAGGAATATAGTTGGAGTAAAAGTAATTTTTATCTTGTAGACAAAGCATGTGAAGAAAGAAATCCAGGGTATCCTTTAGATTCAATTTCTGTTATGCCAGAAAATAATAAATATTGGTTAGAATTAACAGAAGAAGAAAAAAGAAAGAGCAGAGAAGAAGCTAATAAAGATGGTGTAGTTGAATTTATAGTAAATAATATAAAAACTGATAGAAATATAAATCCAGAAATAGTTAAATATATACAAGATGGAATATTTCCATTGTATAATAGAAACGAAGAAGGACATGGAATAAACCACATAAACATAGTAATAAAAAGAAGTCTGAAATTTGCAGAAAAATATGATGTTAATATAGATATGGTTTATGTAATAGCTGCATATCACGATATAGGACATTATATAGATAGAAAGAAACATGAAATCATTTCTGCTGAAATATTTATGAAAGATGAGAAAATGAAACAGTGGTTTACAGATGAGCAAAGAAATACGATAAAAGAAGCAATTGAAGATCATAGAGCTTCAAGTGATCATAAACCAAGAAGTATATATGGAATGATTGTAAGTACAGCAGATAGAACGATTATAGATGTAGATAATGCTATAAAAAGGTCATATTCTTATGGAAAAAGGAACTATATTGATATATCTGAAGAAGAACAAATAGAAAGAGTGTATCAACATCTAACTGAAAAATATGGAGAAGATGGTTATGCAAAAGTATATCTAGAAGATAAAGAATTTGATGATGCTATTCAAGAATTAAGGAAGGCATTATCAAATAAAGATGAATTTATTAAGAGGGTGAAAAGAGTAATAAGTAATAAGTAATAATTACAATAATAAAAGTTAAAAATTAAATAAGCAACAAAATTGGAGGGAAAAATGAATTTAAGAGAGCAAATAGAAAAATACAAGCCATACAATGAACAAGAAGAAAAAGACAAGCAAACAATGTTAAAATATATAAATACATTTGATGATGTACTTACAAGAAATAACGAATTTGGTCATTTTACAGCATCATCATGGGTATTAAATAAAGAAAAAACAAAAGTATTAATGATATATCACAACATCTATAAATCATGGGCATGGACAGGAGGTCATGCAGATGGAGAATCAGATTTATTAGGCACAGCAATTCGAGAACTAAAAGAAGAAACAGGAGTAGAGAATGTAAAGGTACTGAATGATGATATTTTTTCATTAGAAATTATATGTGTAAATGGACATATTAAAAGAGGAAAATATGTATCTTCACATGTCCATTTGAATCTAACATATCTTTTAGAAGTTGACGAAAGTGAAATATTAAAGGTAAAAGAAGATGAGAATAGTGGTGTGAAATGGATTAATATAGAAGATGTAGAAAAAGTTTCAAATGAAAAATGGATTATAGAAAATATTTATAAAAAATTGAATGAAAAATTAAGAAATTATTGAAAGGTGTAATAAAATGGTTGAAAATAAAAAATTAGTAATTGCTTGTAGTAGTAAATTTGAAAAAGAAATAGAAGATTGGAAAGAATATTTTGAAAAACAGGGATACCAAGTAATAAATTATCCTAAAAAAATAGACCAAGAGAATGAAAAAGTATATAAAGAAGTGTATTTAAAATTTTTCAAATCTTTAGATGAAACAGACATTTTATTTGTCCTTAACGGAGAGAAAAATGGGATAGAAGGATATATTGGTGCAGAAACTTTTGCAGAATTAAGTTATACTATGGTACAAAAAGTAAATCATAATAAAGATAAAAAAATATGGTTATTAAACAAGCCAAGCAAAGATGTAAAGTGCTATACAGAAGTAATAGATTTCATTAAATTAGGATGGATAGAAATTTTCAATAAAGATTAAGGAGACTAATTATGAAAAAATTAAATGTAATAATGGTTTATAACAAAGAAGAAAATAAAATATTAATGTGTAAAAGAGAAAAAGAACCATATAAAGGAAAATTTAATTTAGTAGGTGGAAAAGTAGAACAAAATGAAGATGAGATGCATGCAGCATACAGAGAATTACAAGAAGAAACTGGAATAACAGATAAAGATATTACATTAACTCATATTATGAATTTTCAGTATAAAATGCAAGACATGGAATTGGAAGTTTATGCAGGAAAACTAAATAAGAATGTGGAATTAATAGAAGAATTAAATAAACTTTATTGGATAGACAAGAATGCAAACTTTTTTGATTTAGAAAAATATGCAGGTGAAGGTAATATAGGACACATGGTGCAACAAGTAGAAATATATAAAGATAAAGTATTGTAGAGGAGAAGTTTTTTATGAAAATAGGTATAGATTTAGATGGAGTAGTATTTGATTCAGAAAAAGAATATAGAGTATATTCAGAATTATATGATGTAATAGATTTAAAGAAAAATAGTAAAATAAATAATCAAGAATTAAAATTTCAAAAAAGATTTAGATGGACAGAAGAAGAAATACAAGGATTTATAGAAAAATATCATAAACAAATTGTAGTAAAATCAAATTATATGCCAGGTGCAAAAGAAGTATTAAAACTTTTAAAAGCAGAAGGTCATCTCTTGGTGTTAATAACAGCACGAGGCGGAATAAATAAAGATATGATAAAAATTACAGAAGAAAGATTTAAAAATGAAGGAATGGAGATATTTGATAAATTTTACTGGGCAACTGAAAATAAAGATGAAGTATGTGTTAAAGAACATATTGATATAATGATTGATGATTCATATGATAAATGTGAAAGTATTGCTAAATCTAAAATAAAAACAATATATTTAAAAGATGCACCATCATATGATTTAGAAGAAAATGATTATATAAAAGTCTTATATAATTGGGGAGAAATATATAGGTATATAAAGGAGTTGGAAAAATAATGAAAATTCTAATGGGAACAAAAAATCCGGGGAAAATACAAGGAGCAAGAGAAGCATTTGAAAAATATTTTGATAATGTTGAAATAGAAGGAATAGCTGTAGATTCAGAAGTAGGAGACCAACCATTTGATGAAGAAATATTACAAGGAGCAAAAAATAGAGTAAAAAATTTAAAAGAATATGCAAAGAAAAATAATATAGAAGCGGATTTTTATATATCAAGTGAAGCAGGAATAACAAAACTATTAGGAGGATGGATTGATATAAATTTAGCAGTTGTAGAAAATAATGAAGGGATTCAAAGCATTGGGACAAGTCAAGGTTTTCCAATTCCAGATAAATACATAGAAGAAATTAAAGAAACAGAATTAGGAAAAGTTATGGATAAAATATTTAGCGGAAATGAATTATCTAAAGGAAAAGGTGGAATTAGTTACCTAACAAAAGATGAAATATCAAGAATTGATTTAACAAGAAATGCATTTATTATGGCATTAACAAAATTTATTAATGGAGACATATGGAGGTAAAACTAAATGCTATCAATATTAGACTTAAAAAGAAAACTACCAAGAGACTTTGTAGATGAATTATACGAGCAGTATACACCAATTACGGTGGACAAAATATTAACAGGAATGTTAGGAGAAAGAAATACTACATTAAGAGTAAACACAATAAAATACAATATACAAGAATTAATGAAATATTTAAGAGAAAAAAACATTAAATTTGAAAGAGTTTCATGGTATAATGATGCATTAATAATAAAAAATGCAAATGAAAAAGAAATTCAAAAATTAGATATATATGAAAAAGGATATATATATTTACAGAGTTTATCAAGTATGATTCCGCCATTAGTTTTAAATCTTAAACCAGGAGAAAAGGTATTAGATTTAACAGCAGCTCCTGGAAGTAAAACAACGCAAATGGCAGCAATGATGAAAAATGATGGATATATTTTAGCAAATGAATTAGATAAAATTAGATGTGACAGGTTGATATATAATGTCGAAAAACAGGGAGCAAATATAGTAGAAGTAATAAATAATAGAGGAGAAAAAGTAGGAGAAGAATATCAAGAACAGTTTGATAAAGTACTATTAGATGCACCATGTAGTGGTGAAGGAAGGTTTTTAGGAAATAATGTTGGCACTTATAGGAATTGGTCAAAAAGAACAGTAAGAGAACTTGCAAAATTACAGAAAAAATTGTTTAAAAGTGCATATACTGCTTTAAAGCCGAATGGAATGATGGTATATTCCACATGTACTTTGAATAAAGATGAAAATGAAAATGTTTTACAATGGGCAATTGAAAATTTTAATGTGAAATTGTTAGATATAAATATTGATTTTAAAGAAAAAATGCAAGGATTTAATGATGGTTTAGATGGCAGCATAAATAAAGCTATAAGGATATTACCATCAAAAAATATGGAAGGATTTTTTGTAGCAAAATTAAAGAAAAAATAAAGGAAGGAAAAACAATGACAAATTTTTTAATCAAATTATTTATAAAAGATAAAAACGTAAAAGATGCAAAAGTAAGAACAAAATATGGAACACTATCAAGTTTAACAGGAATAGTAGTAAACTTTATACTATCAATAACAAAAGTTGCCATTGGAATAATATCAAATTCAATGTCAATAATTTCAGATGGATTAAATAACATAACAGATGCAGGTTCATCAGTTATAACAATGATAGGTTTCAAAATGTCACAAAAGAAAGTAGATGATGACCACCCATGGGGACATGGAAGAATGGAATATATAGCAGCATTTATAGTAGATATGTTAATAATATTAGTTGGAATTGAATTATTTCAATCTTCAATAGACAAAATAATAAATCCAGTAATGCCTGATATAAGCGCAATAACAATTACAATATTAGTGATAGCTATAATTGCAAAACTTTGGTTATTTTTTTTCTACAAAAAGATAGCAAAAATAATTAATTCAGAAGCAATAAAAGGAAATGCATATGATAGCATATCAGATGTAATATCTACATTTGTTGTTTTATTATCTGCAATTGTAGCAAAATTTGCAAATATATCAATAGATGGATATGTAAGTATATTAGTATCAATATTCATATTATTTACAGGATTTAAAGCATTAAAAGAAACTGTTGACATTTTATTAGGTTCAAAGCCAGACCCAGAATTAGTCAAAGGAATAGAAGAATTTACTAAAAAATATGATATGATAGTAGGAATACATGATATGATGATACATGATTACGGACCGGGAAGAAAAATCGTATCATTTCATGCAGAAGTCCCAGCAAATAGTGACATATGTATGGCACATGACATAATAGACCAGATGGAACAAGACATTTATGAAGAATTCAATTGTATAACAACAATACATATGGACCCAATAGAAGTGGATGACGAAGAAATTAATAAAATGAGAGAAATAACAGAAAAAATAGTAAAAGAAATCAATGAAAACTATTCAATACATGATTTTAGAATGACTAATGGTGGGGGAAGAATAAATTTAATATTTGATTTAGTTATACCTAGAGAAGAAAAAGTTGATAGTGATAAATTAAAAGTGCAAGTACAACAAAAAATACATAGTGAAAATCCTAAATACTATGCAGTACCAAAAGTAGAATGCTCCTATGTGTGATGTCCATTTGGGGACGTTTCCGTTTGGACATTTTTGTCCATTTTGGGACACATCTTGTAAACGAAATGAGGAAAAATGAAGTAAACCTATATTATTAGATTAAAAAGTTTGATAATATAGGTTTATTTTATAGCAAAATATGGTAAAATATATATGTAAACCAAAATAAAGGAGGAATAGAATGGGAAAGAGATATACTCCAAATATAGGTGAAACGGCTAAAATTATAACTTCAAAGGTAAGAGAAAATTTAGGGAATAAACCTAAAAAAATACAATATAAACGAATTGAAAAATTTAAAAGTGGAACATTCAAAAATTCGGATTATAAATATCTAATTAGAGGAATAGAATTTTTACAAGTTTTAGGTAATGTTGGGGTAGATGCAGTTTTTAGAAATCTAAATTCCAATGAAGATTTAAAGCCCGAAACAGTAAAACTTATGACTTTATTAAGAATGGGTAAAGGACCTTTGTATGATTTCTTAAATATGTATAAAGATAATATGTATTCAAAATATGATACAGAAAGAGAAATTGCTAATTTAGAAAATATGTATGAAATAGTACAAAATTCAAGAGATGGTGTGATTACAAGAAAACGTATAGTAAAAGAAATAGGTGAAGATGGAGAAGAAAAGGAAGTAGAAATAGAGATATCAATGACAGAAAGAGAAATTGCTAGCATAGTTAGAGATTATGAAAATCAATTACATCGCATACAAGATAATAAATTTTCTACATATCTAGGATTAGGAATGAGTTTAGTAAGTATCTTAGGAGCAATTTATAGTGAGAGTAAAAATTCAAAAAACACAGCAAAAGCTTTAGGAATAAGTGGACTGGTTAGTGTAGGGACTTTGCTTGGAAGAAGGTTTTTTACAAAAGATTACAAAGAAAAAGTGGGAGATACAAGAAGAGATATAGGAAGATTAGAAGGAGATTTAGTTGAAAATGAGCCAGTGAGTAGCATTGAAGAAAGAGATAAATTAAAAAATATAGAAGATAATATATACAAAGCTAGTAGTGAAGAGATGAAAATTGAAGATAAAGTTAATTTGATGAAAGCAATTGATGTTATATCAATGTCAGTGTTAACAGGTGTAATAGGAGCAGGAAAATTAAAGAAAGTGGAAAAACTGGATGCTAAAACTTTGTCACAGATATTGCTAGAAATAAATCAAAATAACTATTTAATAAGAAATATTATGAATAATATCAATTCTATGTATAAATTCCAACATGAAAATGAAAGATTAAGAGAATATGAAAAAGAAATGGAGAATATAGTAAGTCAAATAGAAGAAAAACAAGACCCTCTAGTTGAAGTACAGAAACCATTTGAAAAATTAGAAATAAAAGATTTTAAAGGAAAATTTTATCAACAAAAAAGTAGTGAAACAGGAAAAATAAGATATAGAACTGAAATAGAAGTTCCGGAGTTTTCAATAAAAAAAGGTGAAGTGGCTTTGCTATCAGGTAAATCTGGAGCAGGAAAAAGTACATTTATACGATTATTGAAAAGAGGAGATATAAATAATAGGAATGCAATATTAATAGATGGAAAAGAAACTGTAGATAAATTAGGAAAACAATTTATAGCAGTAAAAGCAGATAAAAAATTGGGAACAAGTTCTAATGTACTAGAGCAAATAACAGGAAAAGAGACACTATTAGATATGACAGAAGAGGAAATTAGAAAATTACAAAAGGTATTACAAGAAGTAAAATTAGACAGCGAGAAAATAGCAACAGAAATATCTTCAAAAGATTATAATCAATTTTCAACAGGTCAAAAAAAGAGATTGTCATTGGCTCAGGCTTTATATAGAACTACGGAAAATCCATCAATAATATTAGTAGATGAACCGGTTGGAAATGTTGAAGATGAATTGATAGATGAGCAGTTAAAATCAATTATACAAGCAATTAAAGATGTAGGAGCAATGGGAATAGTTGTAACACATAGAGTAGATTTAGCGCAAAAATATGTTGATAAACATTATTATATAGAGGATGATGGTGTTATGAAAGAAAAACAGATTAAAGAAAAAGAAAATGACGAAATCGAAAAATAAATTATGTGAAACTTGGTTGACAGAAATTAAATTATATGATAAAATTTAAAACATAAATTAAGAGTGTATCTAAGAGTTAGAACTTGAGCGATACAGGGTAATTATAATATTGATTACTTACACAGAAGGTAAGATTAATAAGTCTTGCTAAGGAGTCTTAATAGATATTTCTTAGTGAGGCTTTTTTGATTATATAGATAATGGAGGGGATAAAATGAATGAAATAGAAGAAATTTTAAATGAATACTATAATAATTATGATGAAGATTCGAGATTAATAAAAGATAAAGCACATCAAATAGAGTTTATTACAACAACTAAATATATTGAAAAATATTTAGAAAAAGGAAATA
>CALXZZ010000028.1 GCA_944393365.1 uncultured Clostridia bacterium | reverse complement strand
GATGGTCAGGCTGGTCTAATGAGTAATTCTAGTCTGATTTTTTACAGCCTAACCATCGATAACATACTAAACATAATAGTGTTACTAATACTTGCAGGGGTAACAATTGCGACTTTAACAGGAGAAAATGGAATATTAACAAGAGCAACAGATGCAAAAGAGCAAACAGAAATTGCATCCGTAAAAGAACAGGCACAATTAGATATAACAAATTGGGTAGCAGAAGAATTAGAAAATGGAAGAAATGGAACAATTAGTAGCTGGGAAGATATAAAAAATATATTAGACACAGCAAATCCGGATGCACAGGATAGATATTATAAAAATGTAACAGAAGAAGGCATAGAAACACCAAATGGATATCTAGTACCAATAGAAGAATTGTATACAAATGGCTCAAGTGAAGAAGAAACAAATTCAAAGACAATAGAGGATTTAGTAGCAGGAGAAAAAGTATATTACGATACAGGAAATACAAGTGTAGGAAACGAAGGGATAATAGAATGTATTGTGTTATATGATTCAACTTCAGAATATGGAGTGCAAATCATATCAGCAGATACAGTAGGTACTGTTACATTAGGAGATAGTGATTTTAATACAGCAATGAATTCATATAATAATGCAATTACAACATTAAATGAAAAAGCAAGAGATTACTTAAATGAAACATATGTATCAGATGCAAGATGTGTAGGAAGTGTACCAAATAATAAAAATGCGGAATCAGGTTATTTTACAAGTAGTGAAAGCTACATGACTGATTATAATGGTAAGTTAAGAGATACAGATACAAACTATGAAACAGATTATAACCAAATGACAGCATTAGGTATAGAAAGTGCAAGTAGTAATGACAACTACTGGTTAGCCTCTCGCTATGTCAGCTCTGGCTCTATTGGCAGCATCTTCATTGTGCGTAACGTGAATACTTCTGGTAGTTTGGGCTACGGCATCTTGTGCTATGTCTATTCTCACGGTGGCACGGAGGGTCTTAGCAAGTCGGATGGCTTTCGCCCTGTGTTTACTCTAAACTCTGAAATCAAAGTAACAGAAGGAGATGGAGAAACTACACCATACACATTAGCACCATAAAAGAAGAAGGAAACTGTGCTTTGGAAGGCCTCGTGTCTTCCAAGAGCTTGTCAAGATTAGTGTGTGAATTTTTTTAAAATATTTTATATTCTAGTATTTCAGCAATGATTAAGAACGAATATGCTTTTTCTTTTTTCTATTCTGGAAAGGATAAAAATGTATAAGCCAAAGAAAACGGAAAGCAAATTATTGATATAAATAATTGACATAACATACAACTTAATATATAATACACTTAGTTTAAATCTTTTTGTTTTATAAAAAAATTCTATTTTGTTTCTTATAATAATATCCAAAAATACAAAAATAAACTAGGAAGGTGATGATATTTGAGTTTAGATTTAATAAATGATATAGTAAATAAAGTAAAAGAAAGTGACTTTGTAAATAACTTTATTGAAGAACTTTCAAACCATTTAGCAAATGTTAAAGAAAAAGGAGAAAACCAAATGAGCAATGAGAATAATAATTTGAATGAATTAAATGAATTTAGAAAAGAAAATGAATTATACCAAGTTGTGGACCTTAGTTCCAAAGGAGTTTATTTGCAAAATATGAGTACAAATAAAGTATTTGAAGAAACTAATATACCACAAGATTTGAAGAATAAGATTGGAAATGATTATATCTTAAGATATAAAAATGGTGAGTATATTTTTGAAGAAAAACTAACTGATGATTTCATGAATGGTTTGATAGATATACAAGAATATCAAAAAAGAAATTCGAGCAAGTAAAATTCGCTTGCAAAAAATAAAATATTATGCTAGAATTACTGCCAGTAGAATATAAATATATTTTACTGGCTATTAATACCTAAAGAAGGTGAAAATTATGATAAAATTTACAAAAATGCAAGGGCTAGGGAATGATTATGTTTATATGGATGCAATCCATCAAAAAATAGAAAATGAATCATCTCTAGCTCAATTTGTTAGTAATAGGCACTTTGGGATAGGTTCAGACGGATTAATTCTAATATGTAAAAGTGATGTTGCTGACTTCAAAATGAGAATGTTTAATTCAGATGGAAGCGAGGCAGAGATGTGTGGAAATGGCATACGTTGTGTTGGAAAATTTGTATATGATAAAGGTCTTACAGATAAAACAACAGTAACTATAGAAACACTTGCAGGAATTAAAACATTAGAGTTAAATACAAAAGATGGAAAGGTAGAAACGGTAAAGGTTGATATGGGAGAACCTATATTAAATCCAAAAGAAATACCAGTTATTTCAGATGAAGAACCAGTTAAAAATCTGATGCTAGAAGCTGAAGGAAGAAAATTAAAATTTACTTGTGTATCTATGGGAAATCCTCATGCAATAACAGAAGTTGAAGATACAGAAGAATTTGATGTGGAAAAATATGGTAAAGTGTTGGAAGTTGATAAGGCATTTCCAAATAAAACAAATGTAGAGTTTATACAAATTGTTGATAAAAATCATGTTAAAATGAGAGTTTGGGAAAGAGGAGCAGGAGAAACTCTTGCATGTGGTACAGGAGCATGTGCTACAGCTGTTGCGTGCTATCTTAATGGAAAAACTGATAGAAATGTAGAAGTTGAATTATTAGGTGGAAAATTATATATAGAATGGAATGAGGAAAATAATCATATATTTATGACAGGACCAGCTGTTACAGTTTTTGAAGGTATGTTAGAGATATAATTTATAAAATAAAAAAAGAGAGCCTCAGGTGAGGCTACTCTTGTAAAGGTTTGAGAAGATTTAACAACTCCTTCTTTTCCTTATCAGATAGTTCGATAAGAAGAGAAAATGTTAAATCATCTATGAAGTCTTTGGAAATTAACCGATTAAAATCACCTTGTTTATCTAGGTCAAGCTGGTGATAGGCAAAAAGAGTATTGAATAACTCTTTATTTTCCAGAGCTTCGATTACAGAACATGTTGTAACAAAGTTTGTTTTGTCTAACAACTGTTTTTCAATAAGTTCTACTTTGTTCATGTTTAATACCTCCGACATGAATCCAAACAATAGATTACATAAATATTATAACAAATTTTTACAGAAAAATCAAATTTGAAAGGAGAAATAACAATGAGTTATATTAATGAAAATTTTTTAAATATGCAAGATAGCTACTTATTTTCAACAATAGCAAAAAAAGTAGCAAAATACACAGAAGAAAATCCAGACAAAAAAATCATAAAATTAGGAATAGGAGATGTTACAAAGCCAATAGTACCAGCATGTATAGCAGCAATGCATAAAGCGGTAGATGAAATTGGAACAAAAGAAGGATTTAAAGGATATGGACCAGAACAAGGATATGAATTTTTAAGAAACGCAATAGTTCAAAATGATTATAAAGCAAGAGGAATAGATATCAAAGCAGATGAAATATTTGTATCAGATGGTGCAAAATGTGATTGTGGAAATATAGTAGATATATTTGCTGAGGATAATAAAGTTGCGATTACAGATCCAGTATATCCAGTGTATTTAGACACAAATGTAATGTCAGGAAGAAGCGGAAAATATAACAAAGAAAAAGATATGTATGAAAATATTGTATATTTACCAGTAACAGCAGAAAATAATTTCAAACCAGAATTACCAAAAGAAAAGGTAGATATGATATATCTATGTTTCCCAAATAATCCAACTGGAACAGTATTAACAAAAGAAGATTTAAAAGTTTGGGTAGACTATGCTAAAGAAAATAATAGTATTATTCTATATGATGCAGCATATGAAGCATTTATAACAGAAGAAGATATACCACATAGTATCTATGAAGTAGAAGGGGCAAAAGATGTTGCAATAGAATTTAAGAGTTTTTCAAAAACAGCAGGCTTTACAGGAGTTAGATGTGCATATGTAGTAATTCCACACACAGTAAAAGGATACACAAAAGCTGGAGAAACAGTAGAATTAAATAAATTATGGAATAGAAGAACTTGTACAAAATTTAATGGAGTATCATATGTTGTACAAAGAGCTGCAGAAGCTACATATTCAGAAGAAGGTAAGAAACAAATTAGAGCTAATATTGAAAGTTACTTAGAAAATGCAAAAATAATAAAAAATGGATTAGAGGATGCAGGATTTACAACATATGGAGGTGTTAATTCACCATATATTTGGTTACAAGTACCTAAAGGCATGACTTCATGGGAGTTCTTTGACAAATTGCTAGAAGAAGTAAATGTTGTTGGAACTCCAGGAAGTGGATTTGGACCACATGGTGAAGGGTATTTTAGATTAACTGCCTTTGGAACTAAAGAAAATTCAATAGAAGCAATTGAGAGAATAAAAAATTGGAGGGATTAGGGGGACGGTCCTCTAAATCCCGCTTTTTAGGGATTTGGGGACGGACCTAAAAAATTCCTGTTTCCGTGGCTTATGGAACGAACTTGAAAATCACTGCTTTTAGATATTTAGGCTTACTCTTAAAACGATAAATTAAAAGATTTCGTAATAAATTACGAAGTCTTTTATAATGGAAAAAACAAGAAAATATTAAAAACAAATTTTCGCCAAAAGGTTGACTTTTTTTAGTGTAAAATATATAATACATGAGAACAAGAACAATATTTTAAATAAGTAAATTCAATAAATTAAATAAAAATGAGTGGAAGGAATGATAATAGTAATGAAAGAAAATATAAAACAACAATATTTAGATTTATTAAAAACTGTAAAAAGAGAAGGAATAGATGATTTAATAAACTTTTTAGAAAAATCAGATTTTTTCAAAGCGCCAGCAAGTACAAGATTTCATGGGAGTTTTGAAAGTGGATTAGCAGAGCATAGTTTAAAGGTGTATGAAATTTTAAAACATAAGGTAGAACATTGTGTAGAGCCAATAAATATACCAGAAGAATCAATTATAATAATAGGATTATTACATGATATATGCAAAACAAATTTTTATAAAGTAGATTACAGAAATGCAAAAAATGCTTTAGGAGTATGGGAAAAAGTGCCATATTATACAATAGATGACACAATTCCATATGGACATGGAGAAAAATCTGTTATGATGATTACAGAATATATGAAATTAACACCAGAAGAAAAATATTCAATTAGATGGCATATGGGATATACAGAACCAAAAGAAATATATAACACAATTGGTGCAGCATATAAAAAATATCCAATAGCATTATTAACACATGAAGCAGATTTAGAGGCAACATATTTTTATGATATATAATGAATAATTTTAGTGTGACAAAAGAAAGGAATGTATAAGATGTTAGCATATATAAAAGGAACTTTAGAAATGAAAATGACTGGATATGTAGTAATTGATGTAGGAGGATTAGGTTACAAAGTATTTATGTCAGAAGCAGGAATGGATAGATTAGGAAATATTGGAGATACTGTTAAAGTACATACATATTATAGAGTTAGAGAAGATGATATTAGTATTTTTGGTTTTAATACATTAGAAGAATTAAAAATGTTTGAATTATTAATTGGTGTAAGTGGAGTTGGTGCAAAAACAGCATTAACAATGCTTGCAGTTTGTGAGCCTTCTGATTTTGCACTTGCAGTAATTTCAGAAGATATAAAAACATTAACAACAATTCCAGGTATTGGACCCAAATCAGCTAAAAGAATAATTCTTGAATTAAAAGATAAGATTAAACAAGAACAACAAATTGAAGAATTAACAAATGCTACTCAAGGTAAAGATGCAAGAAAATTATCTGAAACAGATATTAAAGTAAAACAAGCAATTGAAAATGATAATAGAGTATCAGAAGCAATTGCAGCACTTCAAGTATTGGGATATAATAAGAGATTAATAGAAAAAGCATTTGAAAACATAGAAAATAAAAAAGAATTATCAACAGAAGATTTAATCAAAAAAGGATTATTGTTATTGGGTAAAGAGTTATAGTAAAAAGGAAGTAGATATATATGAATTCAAATGAGCCATTAGCATTTAGAATTAGACCAAGAACATTAGATGAATATATAGGACAAGAACATGTTTTGGGCAAAGACAAAATATTATATAGAACAATAAAGGCAGATAGATTATCAAGTATCATTCTATTTGGACCTCCTGGGTGTGGAAAAACATCACTTGCAAGAGTGATAAGTGAAACGACAAAATATAAATTTTATAAAATAAATGCAGTAACATCAGGAGTTGCAGATATTAAAAGGGTAATAGAAGAAACTAAAAATTTCATGTTAAATCCAACAGGAAAAAGTATTTTATTTATAGATGAAATTCATAGATTTAATAAATTGCAACAAGATGCTTTACTTCCATATGTAGAAAATGGAACAATAATTTTAATAGGAGCAACAACAGAAAATCCATATTTTGAAGTAAATAAGGCTTTAATTTCGAGGTCAATGGTAATAAAATTAAATCCATTAACAGAAGAGAACATTTTTCAAATACTAAAAAATGCAATCGAAAGAAAAGATGGTTTAGGAGATTTTAATATAAAAATTGAAGATGAGACATTAAAGAAATTGGCAATAATAAGTGGTGGAGATGTTAGAACAGCATTAAATGGTTTAGAAGTAGCAGTATTGACAACCAATATGGATAGTGATGGATATATACATATAACAGATGAAGTAATAAAAAATAGTGTTCAATCAAAAAAAGCAATATTTGATAAAAATGGAGAAGAACATTATGATAATATAAGTGCATTTATTAAATCAATGAGAGGTTCAGACCCAGATGCTGCAATATTTTATTTAGCAAGAGCGATAAATGGTGGAGAAGACCCAATGTTTTTAGCAAGAAGAATAGTTATTTGTGCATCAGAAGATGTAGGAATGGCAAATCCAAATGCATTAGTTGTAGCAAATGCAGCAATGCAAGCAGTGCATATGATTGGAATGCCAGAAGCAAGAATATTACTTGCAGAAGCAGCTGTATATGTTGCAACATCAAAAAAATCAAATGCGTCATATATGGCAATAAATAAAGCTATTCAAGATGTTCAAACAAAAGATACTGGAGAAGTTCCAATGCATATAAGAAATGCACCAATAGAAAAAATGAAAGAATTAGGATATCATGAAGGATATCTTTATCCACATGATTTTCCAGGTCATTACGTGGAACAACAGTATTTACCAGATAAAATGTTAGGAACAAAATACTATGTTGAAGATTAATGTCCAATTGGGGACGTTTCTGTTTGGACATTTTTGTCCATTCTGGGACACATCTTTACAATTAAATTTTTTATTGAATAGAATAAAATAAATTGGATAACCTACTTAGTAAGTGGGTTTTTATTATTTTATAGGAAAGTGCATTTTAAAATGCATCTTTCCGTATAAAACAAGGTTAATCTACTTATAATCGCCCGAACGAAGTGAGTGGCAATTGAGCCTTAAAATCTTCGATTTTGTTAGGCTCGATTTTCTTATGACCTAGTTGAAAAATAATTCTTTTCCAACTAGAATGATATTTTGAGAGGAATGAGATAAGAAATAGAAAAAAATACTACAATAAAATTTTCTATAAAAGATATTTTAAAGCAAAGTATAATTGGATTTTTAGCAGGTATAATTAGTGGATTATTTTCAACAGGTGGTGGAATGATTTTAGTTCCAGCTTTTATTTATCTTTTAAAATTGGATAACACAAAGGCAAGAGGAACATCAGTATTTTGTATCTTGCCAATGGTGGTCACAAGTGGAATATTTTATTACAAAGAAAATTATATAGAATGGAACATAGCTATTTTTTGTGCGATAGGTGGAGCAATAGGCGGATATATACGGAGCGAAATTGTTAAAAAAATTACCAGAAAGAGTTTTGAAAATTGCTTTTACGATATTTTTAGTTTATGCGTCATATAAAATGATAATATAAAGTAGGTTTTTTTATGGTAGAGATTTTGATAGGAGTTGTATCTGGAATCGTAAGTGGAACAGGAATGGGAGGAGGAACAATATTAATTTTTCTTCTTACATTTTTGATGGGAGTGGAGCAACATGTGGCACAAGCAACAAATTTAATATTTTTTATTCCAACTTCAATAGTTGCAATAATAGTTAATTTAAAAAATAAAAATATATATTTGAGATCAGCTTTAATTATTTCAATATTTGGAATATTAGGAGCAATAATTGGAGCAAATATCTCAATAAATATGGATGTGAAAATTTTAAAAAGATTGTTTGGAATTTTTCTAGCAATAATTGCTATTCATGAAATATATACCATTGTAAAATCATACAAAAAAGCATAAAAAAGAAAAAATGACAAATACTATAATAAGTAAAGTAAAAATTAGCAATAGAGAATTTGTTATTTATAAATATGAGGAGGTGTAACAAAATGAAATTTGTTAAAGGAGTTATGATAGGCGGATTAATAACAACAGGTTTAATTATGATGTATGCAGAATCTGATATGATGAACAAAAAGAAATTGATGAAAAAGGGAAAGCAATTTGCTAAAAAAATGGGAATGATGTAAACACAATAAAGGGCTTAATTAAGCCCTTTAAATAGTTTTTTTAAAATTCTTATTTTTTAGAAATTATCTACATTCTTTTTTGTCAAAATAGTCATCTTTTTTACAACATTCTTCTTTTTTGCAACATTCATCTTTTTCGTAGCAATCATCTTTCTTACAACAATCATGTTTTTTGTCACAGTCATCTTTGTCATGTTCTTTTTTATCGCAAAAATCCATTTTTCCATCTATGAAGCAATCACATTTTTCATGTTTGTCACCTTTTAAACATTTACCTTCATGATGACATTTTGCACATATTTTCATCTTGTTAGTATCATTTACCCAAATTTGAATAGCGTATGCTTTTCCAGGACATAATGGTCCAAATACGAATTCTCCTTCTTTGTCTGTAAATGTGTGCCCTATTGGTCTTCTTTCTTCTTTTCCATGTTCACAAACTATTTCAACTAATTTTACAACTGCATCACAAACTGGTTCTTTAAAACAATTCTTTACAACACCATATATTACATCACGATTATCTTCTGGTAAAGTGATGTCTAAGTCAAATTGTTTTCCTCCTGAAATCACACCATCTATATCTAGAATTGGGCAACAGTGTTTATTTTCATTCATTTCCATATTAAAACTTCCTTTCTTTTTTTACCTATTATTACAATAATAGTGTTTATATATATTATGCAGAAAAATGTAGAATGTTGAAGAATTAAGTTGAAAATAAGTATTAATATATCTAGAAAATTTAAATAAAATGGATTATAATATTAATAGGATAAGCTAAGGTTATATAAATGAAAATGAGGAAAATATGAATAAAAAAAGTTTAATTATAATATCAATTGAAATACTAATATTAATTATTGGAATAATATTTGCAAATAGTAATATAATTAAGTATTTACCAGAATGTTGGATTTATCAAGGTACAGGAATCTTGTGCCCGGGATGTGGTGGAACAAGATATGTTATAAATTTATTACAGGGGAATTTCAAAGAAGCATTTTTTTCACACATGATTTTCTTTTTAACAATAATATATTTATTAATTTGTAATGTAATATATATTATTAATCTAAATAGAAAAGAAAAAATTGCAGAGTGGATATATCCCAAATATTGGTATGCAATAATTTTTGTCATATTACTAATTTTATATACAATATTGCGAAATTTATTGTAAAAATATTAATAATATAGTATAATTAGAATATGATAGACAATATGAGATTTTAAAATTAATATATAATAACAAGGAGGAGATGTTTATGGAAGAAAATAAGGACGATATAATAGAAGTAGAGAAAGTAGAAGAAACAAAACAAGAAGAAAATGAAGAATTGAAAACAGAAGCACCAAAGGAAGAACCTAAGGTAGAAGTTATAAAAGAAGAAGCAGAAAAGGATAAAAAGGGATTTAGTATAGCAGCTTTAGTACTTGGAATTATTGCAATTGTATTATGTTGTGTATGGTACATTTCAATTCCTTGTGGTATACTTGCAATAATATTTGGAATTATTGGAATAAAATCATCTAAAAAAGGAATGTCAATTGCAGGATTAATTACAGGAGCAGTAGGTTTAGTAATTTCTATAATTATATTTATAGCTTTAGTATTTTTAGGAATGGTAATTGGACTTTCAGATGGATTAGATGGCCTAGATAATGATGGCCATTACTATGATGATTTTGATTTCTATAGTTATAATAGGTCTTTATTTGATTAAAATATAACAAAATTTATACATCTTAGATAGTTGAATATCTAGGATGTATTTTTTTTTGAATAAATTTATAATAATAACGTAACAAAATGAAATATTGATTGTATAATAAATGATGATAGAGAATAAGCAAAGGGGAGAAGGTTGAAAAATAATTATGAAATTTTCCAACCGGATTTGTGCCTTAGGAAGGAATGATAACAACAATGAATCCAGAGGAACAATCAGATAAAGAATTATATAAGAAGTATCTAAGTGGTGACAATAAAGCATTTGAACAAATAGTAATAAAATATAAAAATCAGATTATATTCTTTATTTCAAGATATACAAAAGACATATCTATTGCAGAAGATATATCGCAAGATGTATTTGTATATATACTTTTAAATAAAGAGCAATATGATTTTCAGTATTCATTTAAAACGTACATATTTATGATAGCAAAATGTAGAGCAATAAATTATATAAAAAGAGATAAGAAGGTTGTGAGTTTAAAAGAAGTTGAAAATATAACAGAAGATGATAAAGAATTAGAAACTATAATTTATAAAAATGATAATAATCAGATGTTAAATAAAAAGTTAAAAGAATTAAAGCCTGATTATCAAGCAGTAATTTATTTATCAACATTTGAGAAGATGAAATATAAAGATATAGCAAAAGTAATGAATAAAAATTTAGGACAAGTTAAATCTTTATTAAACAGAGCTAGAAAGAAGTTAAAAAAATTGTTAGAAGAGGAGGGGATGACATATGAAGGATAATAAACAATATATAGAAGAAATCTATAAAAAAGAACTGAATTCTAGAAACAATAAGATAAAAAATAAATTTTATCAGACTGAATTTAAATCAAATAAATTTGCTCCAATGAAAATGGTGGCAACTTTTGTATTGACAATTGGTGTTACAGTTGGGATAGCTTATGCAAGTGTAGTAACCTATCAGAAAGTATGGAAAGAGCCAGAAGAATATAAAATTACATATAAGAAAATTGGTGATGCATATATAATTGAAGGAGAAGAAAAAATTTTAGAGGAAGAGATGACTGATTGTATTTCTAAAGATGAAGCACTAAAAAAGGGAAATGAAGTGTTGAAAAAATTTGGAATTAATGCAGAAACTCAAACAGGTTCAATGTTAATTGATTCATCAAAAAGAGAAAAGTCATGGGTAGTATATGGCGGAAATGCGTCAATTGAAATTGATGCTACTAATGGAGAATTTAAAAGTTTAAGTATTCCAACAACAGGAAGAGATATTTCAGGGCGTTCGACAAAAGAAGAAGCGTTGGATGTAGCATATGATTTCTTGAATCGATATCAAGAGGATAGCCAAGATTATGAAATTGTAAAATTAAATTGTAATATGGGAACAGAAGAGGATTCATATATTTGGTATGCAACATTTGAAAGAAAATATGGAGAGTTATTTAATCATTATGACTATGTAAATATTGGTTGGATTCCTGGAACAAATGAGATTTATTCATATTCAGTAGAAAGCAAGAAATTTGAAAATAATCCAGTAGAGTTATCAAAAGAAGATGCTATAAAAATAGCGGAGGAGAAAGATAAACAAATAGAACCAGGTGCACAAATTAAAGAAATTAAGGCAGATATTAGAATTGAAAAGATGAATAGTGATGCATATGAGAGAGAAAAATTTGGAGATGAATATCAAAAACAAAGAGAGTTGCCTATTGGAGAAAAGACTTATTATATTACAGAAGAAAGAGTTCGAAAAGTATGGATTGTAACTTTAAAATATGATAAAATAGAAGAGGGAGAGCTTTCTGATTATAGCTATTTTGTTGATGCAACTACAGGTGAGATTATAGGTGGTGAGCCTTGGGACTATTTTACATCAGAAAGTGATATAGACGAATATAACTATATTGAAAATGGAAGCGGATTAGTAATAAAATAATAGGATTTAAAAGAAAGGTATGATAGAAGATATCATAGAGTGTTTTAGATGAATAAAACTGATGGAAAAGAAGATTTGAAGAAAATGACAAATATACATATATTGCAATTATCGATAATATTAATTTTGTTGATAATTATTGCAGTAGCAGTTATTGTTGCAAGAAAAGTTATTACAAATGATGGACAAACTCCTAATTTTGAAACAGAAATTGATCAGATGGGTAATAGCGATGATGCTGAGGAAGAAGGAAACACAACTAATTTAGATAATCAGACTGGAACAGAAAATGAAACTAATACAACTGATACAGTAACAGTATCTAATAATTTGAGTGTATTAAATGACTGGCAAATAAGGCTTGTAAATAGAGAAAATCCATTGCCAGATGATTTTACTGTTGAGCTTGAAAATTTAGATGCTTCTAGGCAATTTGATAAAAGAGCAATAGGACCATTAAGACAAATGATATTGGATATGAGAGACCAAGGAATAAAAAATATTTGGGCTCAATCAACTTATAGAAGTATAGAATATCAAAAAGGATTGTATGAGAAAAGCATAAACAAATATTTAAAACAAGGAAAAAGTCAAGAAGAAGCTCAAAAGCTAACAGATGAATATATAAACAAACCGGGAACAAGTGAACATCATTTAGGACTAGCTGTTGATTTTAACAATGTAGATGAAGGATTTGAAAATACAAAAGCATATGAATGGTTGCTTGAAAATGCAAGTAATTATGGCTTTATTTTAAGATATCCAAAGGAAAAAGAAGATATAACAGGTATTGAATATGAGCCTTGGCATTGGAGATATGTTGGACCAGAACATGCTAAGAAAATGAAAGAACAAGATTTGTGCTTAGAAGAATATGTATTAGGATCAAGTCTAGTTTAGTATATAGAAGGATTTGTGTAAAAGGCACTGCGTATGCAATGCCTTTTAATATGTAATTTTTCCATTTAATAAATCGTCATTTTGAATCCAATCATTTACATCAATTGTAGTATAGTTGTTTTTATCAATTCTAACATAAACATTTTTAATACCAGAATTTATTATAAGTTTTCTACACATTTGACAAGGAAGAGCACCTTCCTCATAATCTTTAGTATCATGTCTGATTCCAACTAAATATAAGTCAGCATTTATCATGTCTTTACGTGCAGCACTAAGCATAGCATTTTGTTCGGCATGTACACTTCTGCAAGCATCATATCCAGAATGTCTAACATCTGGGAAAATTTTTTTCTTAGTACAAACACCTAAATCAATGCAATTTTTTCTTCCTCTTGGAGCTCCTGTGTATCCAGTAGATATGATTTCATCATTTTTTACAATTATTGCTCCAAAGTTTTTTCTAAGGCATGTTCCTCTTTCTGAAATTGTTTCTGCTATGTCTAAATAATAGTTTATTTTATCAATTCGTTTCATATTTAAATCTCCTTGAATATTTTTAGTTATTTTGTATTTTATCAGATTTATATAATTTAGTCAAAAATAGAAAACTATGTTGATGTTTTAGCATAAAAGTGGTATAAATGTTTTAGAAATAAAGGTCAAAGGCTAAAATGAATTTATGCCTTGAGAAAGGAATGATAATAAAGATGGAAAAAGCAAGTTTTAAAGATTATTTAGGAAAAAAAGTTCATGTTGTTGTAGACAGACCAATGGGATCAAAACATCCAAAACACGGATTTATATATCCGATAAATTATGGTTATATTCCAAATACAATTAGTGGTGACGGAGAAGAATTAGATGCATATATTATAGGTGTATTTGAAGCAGTAAAAGAATTTGATGGTGAATGTATAGCAGCAATACATAGGATGAAGGATGACGACGATAAGTTAGTTGTTGCTCCAATTGGAAAGACATATACAAAGGAACAAATTGAGGCTTTGGTAGAGTTTCAAGAAAGATTTTTTGAACATGAGATTATAGAGAAATGATAGATAAACAAGGAAAAAGGAAGTAAAATGATAAATGTAGAAGAATATTTAAATAATTTTTTTAGAGGAACTAAAAATCCATCATTAAAAGCAATGCAATACTTTATTAATAGTTATGATAATTTTGAGAAAGACATGAAATTTATTCATATTGCAGGTACAAATGGAAAAGGAAGTTGTACTGAAATAATAAGTAATATATTAATGAAACAAGGGTATAAAGTTGGGAAATTCATGTCTCCGCATTTGATAAAATATAATGAAAGAATTAGTATAAATGGTGAAGAAATTTCTGATGAAGAAATGGTAAATATAATTGAAGAATTAAAACCAAAAATAGAAAATTATAATAGAACAGAAAAAGTGAATATTACTTTATTTGAATTAGAAACTATAATGGCATTATTATATTTTTATAGAAAAAATGTCGACTTTGTTGTGTTAGAAACAGGATTAGGTGGATTGTATGATTGTACAAATATAATAACAAAACCTATAGTGTCTGTTATTACTTCAATCGGTTATGACCATATGCATATTTTAGGAAATACATTGCCAGAAATAGCATATCAAAAGGCAGGAATTATAAAAGAAAATTCAAATACTGTAATATTTGAGGAAACACCTGAAATAGATGAAGTGTTTATTAATCAATGTAAAATAAAAAATAACAATTTGCATATTGTTAAAAAATCTGATATTTCAAATTATAGTTTTGACAATAAACTTCAACATTTTGATTATAAAAACATAAAGGGTTTAAGCATAAATCTAAAAGGAAAAATGCAAATTCAGAATGCTAGTTTATGTATAGAGGTAATGAATATTCTAAATGAGAATGGTTATAAAGTAGATATAGAAAATATAAAGAATGGTTTGAAAACAGTTATTCATAAAGGAAGAATGGAAGAATTGAATAGCAATCCAATAATTGTTTATGATGGAGCTCATAATGAACCTGCAATTATAAATTTACAAGATATGGTGAAAATGTACTATAATAATTTTCAGAGAGTGTATATAATATCTATTTTAAAAAGAAAAGATTATAGAACTATGTTGAATCTATTATCAAAAGATTCAAATGCAATGTTTGTTTTAACTTCTGGTAATGATGAAGAAAGATATGCTTCAAAAGAAGATTTGTTTGAGTGTATGAAGGAATTTGTTGATACAGATAGGATATCTAAGAAAGAATTAAGAGATGCAATTTCGGATGCAATGAAAAGTCAGGATAATACTGTAAATTTAGTAGTCGGAAGTTTTTATGCATATTCAACAGTTGTTGATGAAATAGAGAAAAGTATAAATAATTGATGAAAAATGGAAATTTAGGAGGAGTATATGGAAGAAAAAATTGATGTTCTTAATGAATTAGGAGAATTTACTGGAAAAGTTGCAACAAGAGATGAATGTCATCAAAAAGGATTATGGCATAGAGCCGTATATGCATTTATTATAGATAAAAAAGGAAATGTGTTATTACAGAAAAGAAGTGCAAACAAGAAGATGTGGCCCAACATGTGGGATGTTACAGTTGGAGGACATGTTGATAGTAATGAGTTTGGAAGACAAGCATTAATAAGAGAAGTTAAAGAGGAACTAGGAATTGATATAAGAGATGATGACATTAAATATTTAATAGGTTCTACTTCTATAAATAAAAAAGAAAATATTATAGATAAGCATTATAATGAATGCTATTTGATTACAAAAGAAATAGATATAGCAGAAATAGATTTACAAAAGGAAGAAGTTTCAGAAGTAAAATATTTTACTAAAAAAGAAATATTAGAAAGAATAAATAATAATTATGAAGGATTAACAGAGAAAACTGGACCATGGAATTTTTTAGAGAGGATATTAAATAACTATATGTTATAATGTATTAAATTGCTTGAAAGACGAAAATGCGGATATAATATGTCTGCAAGGAGTAATAGCAGAATAAGGTATATGTGAAAAAAATTATATAAAGTTTAATAAAAATAAAATGTTAGGAATTTTCCTCCAAGTAAAAGCTACTTAATTGTATGCGTTATTTGGAGTTTTTTAAAATGTTCTTTGTATTAAACAAACAAAAAATATGTACATACTTAGTATCAAAAATCAATTACTTTTATGATAGGAATAAAAAACAAGTTATTTTAGGATTTCGGAATGGATTACTAATTTTTGAGTTAGTAGTCTTTTTTATTGAAATTAAGGCAAAATAGTATTGCAATAGTTTTTTTGAAATTATATAATTACTATAAATTTATAAAAGTTAAGAAAAGAGGTAAAAAATATGATTCATAAAATGAAATTGAACGAAAGTCCATTTGAAAGAATAAAAAATGGAACAAAAACAATAGAATTTAGATTATATGATGAAAAAAGGAAAAAAGTAAAAATCGGAGATAAAATAGAATTTTCAAAGTTACCAGATTTACAAGAAAAAATATTGGTAGATGTATTAGATATATACAGAGATAAAACATTTGAAAACTTATTTAAAAAAATTTATACAGATGAGGAAGAAATAGAAAGAAAGACCAAATCAATGTATCAATTTTATTCAAAAGAACAAGAAAGAGAATATGGCGTTGTAGGAATAAAAATTGCTTTATTAAGTAATAGTTTTAGATGTAATTACGATAACTTAATAATTAGAAAAGTAAAATATGAAGATATTGAACAAATTGTTGATATAAATATCAAAGACTGGAAAAAAGTATATAAAGGAATAATAGATGATGAGATTTTG
>CALXZZ010000027.1 GCA_944393365.1 uncultured Clostridia bacterium | reverse complement strand
ACACAAGTGCAAAATAGAATGGAAAATCAAGTAAAAGACTATTCTTATGCAATGGATTTAGCAGGAAGCAGAGTAGTTAGATTAATTGTAAGTGACGAAAGTGAAACTACAGTTAAAGACTCTGAAGGAAATGTTGTAGAAGATAGCGAAAATTTAACAGATGATGAAATAGCAGAAAAAGGTTACACTAAAGAAGAAACACCATATAATAGTGATGAAGTAAAAACAGTTGATAATTATAGAAAATCAAAAGAAATAATAGAAAAAAGATTCAATGAACTTGGAATATCAAACTATATTACAAAATTAGATGAAGAAACAGGAGATATAATAGTAGAAATTACTGAAAATGAAAATACAGACAGTATTGTAAGTAATTTAGCAACAACAGGTAAATTTGAGATAGTAGATAGCCAAACACAAGAAGTTCTAATGGATAATAGTGATATAAAACTAGCAAATGTAATGTATGGAGCAAATTCGAGTTCTACAACAAGTTCAGGAACAATTGTGTATTTAAACATTGAGTTCACAAAAGAAGGAAAAGGCAAATTAGAAGAAATCAGTACAAACTACACAAAAACAAATGAAGATACAAATACAACATCAGAAGAAACTAATACAACTGATGAAAATGCTACAACAGATGAAACAACATCAGGAGATTCAAGTTCAGATGATACAACAGAAAAAACTATAACAATGAAAATTGATGGTGAAGAGATAATGACAACAAGTTTTGATGAACCAATCAGAACAGGAAGATTACAACTTTCAATAGGAAGCGCCACAACAGATACAGACACATTAAATGGATATATAAATCAAGCGTCAAACATGGCAGTAGTATTAGATACAGGAAATATGCCAGTTAGATATGAAGTTGACACAAATGAATATATTAAATCTGATATAACACAAAATGAATTACAAATAGCAAGTTACGTAATGCTTGGAATTGTAGGACTTGCACTAGTAGTGTTAATAATTAGATATAAACTATTAGGATTATTAGGTGCATTTAGCTATGTAGGACTAATGTCAATCTTGTTATTAGTAATTAGATATGCTAATGTTGTTTTATCAATTGAAGGAATATTCGGAATTGCAATAGTACTAATATTAAACTACATTTTTGTAAATAAATTCTTAAACAAATTAAAAGACAATAGAAAAGACCTATCAAAAGAAGAAGTAATAAAAGCAAACAAAGAAACATACAAAGAGTTCTTCATAAGAATAATACCAGTAATAATAATGGTAATTGCATTTTCTTTTGTACAATGGACACCTATTAGTAGTTTTGGAATGGTAATGATTTGGGGAATTGCTTTAATAGCAGTATATAATGTAATATTTACAAATAATCTATTAAAATTAAAAGCAAAAAAAGATTAAGAATCAAACAAAACTAAATAGAGCTAAAAGTAAAACAATTGTCAAAGGAAGGAATGATATTTAAATGAAAAATACAAGTAAAAAAGCAAAGATTTTAAGTATAATATTAGCAATAATTATAATTGCTGGAATTATAGTAATCGCAACAAAAGGATTCAACTTTGATTTAAAATATGAAAAATCCCAAAAAGTTGAACTATATATAGAACAAGATTTTAATATAAGTGATATAAAAGCAATAACAGATGAAGTAATGCCAGGAAAACAAGTAATAATACAAAAAGTAGAAGTTTTTGAAGATAGTGTAAGCATAACAGCAAGTGAAATTACAGATGATGAAAAAACAAATTTAATAACAAAAATAAACGAAAAATATGGAACGGAACTATCAGCAGATAGCACAGAAACAGAAGATATTCCACACACAAGAGCAAGAGATATTGTTAAACCATATGCATGGCCATTTGCAATTGCAACAATAATTATTTTAGTATATATGGCAATACGTTATCAAAAATTAGGAAGTATAAAAATAATCGCAAAAACAATTGGTATAAATATAGTAGCACAAGCAACATTAATTAGCATAATCGCAATTACAAGAATTCCATTTGGCAGATTAACTATTCCAATGGTTCTTGCAATATATCTACTAACAATGATTGGGTTAACTGCAAGATTTGAAAAGAAATTGGAAGAAAACAAAAAAGAAAAGAAGAAAGATAAATAATAAAATTAAAGGGCATCTTATACATGGATGCCTTTTTGAGACAAAAATAAAGTTAAGTAAAATAAAAAAATTACTAAAAAACTATACAAAAAACAAAAAACTAATGATATAATATGCATCAAATGGAAGAAGAAAAAGTGGAGGAAAAATAAATGGGAAATATAGTATTACTAGATGAACTAACAATAAACAAAATAGCAGCAGGAGAAGTAATAGAAAGGCCAGCATCTGTAATAAAAGAAATGGTAGAAAACTCAATAGATGCAGGAGCAACAAACATAACAGTAGAAATAAAAAATGGAGGAATATCATACATAAAAGTAACTGACAATGGAAAAGGAATAGCACAAGACGACTTAGAAATAGCATTTGAAAGACATGCGACAAGTAAAATCAGAAGTGCAGATGATTTAGACACAGTAACATCAATGGGGTTCAGAGGTGAGGCATTAGCAAGTATAGCAGCAATAGCAAATGTAGAAATGATATCAAAAACAAAAGATCAAGACGTAGGATATAAAATAGTAGTACAAGCAGGAGATGTACTAGAAAAAGAAGAAACAGCTTGCCAAGTAGGAACATCAATCACAGTAAGAAACCTATTTTTCAATACACCAGTAAGATACAAATTCTTAAAAAAAGATTATACAGAAGCAGGATATATTGAAGATGCAATCACAAGAATTGCTTTAGTAAATCCAAATATAGCAATAAAATTAATAAACACAGGAAAAACAGTAATACAAACAAATGGCAATGGTGACATGAAAAGTGTAATATACAGTATATATGGAAAAGATGTTGCAAATGCAATATTAGATGTAGATTACAAATATGAGGATATACATGTAACAGGAGTGATAGGAAAACCAGAAATAGCAAGGTCCAACCGTTCTAATCAGTTATTCTTTGTGAATAAAAGATATATAAAAGACAAAACATTGACAGCAGCAACAGAACAAAGCTATAAAGGATTAATCCAAATAGGAAAATTTGGATTTGTAGTATTAAATATCGAAATGAATCCAGCAAAAGTTGATGTTAATGTACATCCAGCAAAATTAGAGGTTAGATTTGAAGAAGAAAGCAAAGTATTCCAAGCAATTTATCATTCAATAAAGGATACACTACTAAAAAGTGAATTAGTTGCAGATACTTCAAAACCAGAAGAAGTAAGTACAGCAATAAATAAGAGGGCATTAAGTTTTGATGAAAGATTGAAGAATTTAAGAGAATCTAAAAAAGAAAATCATCAACAAGGAGGACTATTTTCTTTTAGAAAGCAAAACGAAAAACAAATTGAGGAATATACAGATGAGGAAAGTAAAATAAAAACTAATATAATTGAAGATGTATTTAGAAGCAAAAATGAAAACATAGAAGAAGCAGGAAATTTAAAAGAAAAATCAGCAGAGAAAACAGATTCACAAAACACAAGTAACAAAATTGATTATACAAAGCCATTAGATACATCTGATGTATTAACACAATTAAAGAAAATGAAAGAAAAAATTGAACAAGAATTGCAGGAAAAAAATATTGTACCAGCAACTTTAATGGATAACACTGAAGAATATAAATTAAGTAAAGAAAATTTGAATAGAAACTACAGGGAAAATGATTCTGAAAATTTAAAAAACAAAGAAAATGATGAAAAAGAAACATCTAGCACAGAAAATGCAAACAATGATGAAAAAAATATTGAAAACAGAGGGGAAAATAAACAAAGCGAAGCAAATAAAGACGAAGGAAATAAAAATGAAATAAATAAAGAAAAAATTAAAAAAAATCAAGAACAAGAACAAGAAAAAGAACCAGTAGCAGATGCTCATAAAGCAATTGAAGAAATACAAGATGAAGAAGTTCAAAAAGAATTCACTGAAATAAAACAAAAAATGCAAGAGCTAAATGATAATCCACAAGTAGTATCAGATGATTTTAATGAAATGTATGCAAAAATGTTTGGAAGAAGACCAATAACAGAAGAAACAGCAGAAGAAAAAGAAAAAGCAAAACAAGAATCAAAAATGAGTGCAATAGACATAGTAAAAGACAACATATCTGTATTTGAACAAACAGAAGAATTCAAAAAGCCAACATATAAATTTATCGGAATAGTATTTAAAACATATATAATACTTGAAATAGGAAATGAAATGTACATTTTAGACCAACACGCAGCACATGAAAGAATAATGTATGAAAAAGTAAAGAAAAATTATTATAGTGAAACTAACAAAGATTCACAAATGTTATTATTGCCAGACATAATAACACTAACACATAAAGAAATGGATATAGCAAAAGACAACATGAAAATGTTTGAACAAGCAGGGTTTAGTTTAGAAGAATTTGGAGAAAATACTATTAAATTAACAGGAGTGCCAACTGTATGTATTGACTTAGATACAAAAGAGCTATTCTTAGAAACATTAGATGAAATTAATACAGTTGCAAGAACTGCAAAACAAGAAAAAGAGGAAAAATTTATTGCAACAGTAGCATGTAAAGCAGCAGTAAAAGCAAATATGGCATTAACAAGAGAAGAAGTGGAAAGTCTAATGGATAAGTTGCTTCAATTACCAAATCCATTTACATGCCCACATGGAAGGCCAACAGTAATTAAAATGACTAAGTATGATATTGAGAGAAAGTTCGCTAGAAAATAAGAAAATTGGACGTTAACGAAATCAAAGATTTCGACGTCCTGATGCACAAAATTGCTTTGCAATTATTGTGCGTATAAAGGTAAATTAACCTTTTTGTATACGGAAAAATCTTAAATAAGGTTAAGATAAGAGAACTGATTTTTCCTATACAATAGTAAATAGTTTTTTGCTAGATTTGCACATAGAAAGGGAATGAGAAAAACATGGCATTTATAATTGTAATTGCATTAATTATATACTTTATAAACATAGCTTGGACTTGGAAAAGTCTTGGAGAAATTGAAAAAAGCCAAAAAGTGATATTTATCATAGTAGGACTATTAATTTTATTCATAATAACACTAATAACATTTAATATATCTACAAAAAATGTAGCGTATCAACATCAAGGACAAACACAGCTAATTAGAAATGTATTAGTAGCAATATTCACAGGAATTAATGGAGTTATAATTATGCCACAATTTGCAAAAATACTAGAAAAAGCAAAAAACGGAGATTTAGAAAAAAATCAAATAAGAAATAGAATTATTCTATGGGTTATAGTATTGATAATTTGTATAATTTTTGAATGTGGATATATGGAAAGCACACAACAAGGAATAGTAAATATACAACATTCTTTACAGAATTCAAATCAGAATTTATAATGATGAAAAGTAAATTAAAAATTAGATGGTTAGATATATAATTTAATAATATGTACTTACTTATTTAATGTAAAATAAATTGGAGGGAGGAATAAAGATGTGTCCCCAAAAGGACAAAAATGTCCAAACGGAAACGTCCCCAAAAGGACAAAAAGAACAAGTTATAGTAATTTGTGGACCTACAGCATCAGGAAAAACAGGACTTTCAATTGAACTTGCAAAAAAAATAAATGGAGAAATAGTATCAGCAGATTCAATGCAAATATATAAAGACATGAATATAGGAACTGCAAAACCAACAACTGAAGAAATGCAAGGGATAAAGCATTATTTAATAGACTTTGTTTCACCTGACGAAAGATACAGTGTAGCAGATTATAAAAAAGATGCAAAAAAAGCAATAAAAGAAATTATAGATAAAGGAAAAATTCCAATAGTTGTTGGAGGCACAGGATTATATGTTGATAGTTTGATATATGAAATAGAATATCCAGAAATAGAATTTGATGAAGAATATCGTAAAGAACTAGAAAAAATAGTTGATGAAAAAGGGTTAGAATATGTATATGAAAAAGCAAAAGAAATAGATCCACAAGCAATAGAAAAAATAAGCAAAAATGATGCAAAAAGAATTCTAAGAATCTTAGAAATATATCATGCAATAGGAAAAAACAAAACCCAGCAAGAAATTGAATCAAGAAAAAAAGAAGTGGAATATGATTACAAAGTTTATGCAATTAATTGGGATAGAGAAACCCTATATGAAAGAATAAATAAAAGAGTAGATAACATGATAGAACAAGGATTAATAGAAGAAGTTGAGAAAATATCAAAAAAATATAATAAATTTCCAACAGCAATGCAAGGATTAGGATATAAAGAAGTTGTAGAATATCTAAAAGGAAATTGTACAAAAGAAGAAATGATAGAAAAAATAAAAAAAGAAACGAGACACTATGCAAAAAGGCAATTAACTTGGTTTAGAAAAAATAAGCAAACTATATGGCTAGATGGGGGAAAGCTAACAGAGTATAATGTGAATTTAATTTGTAGTGATTGTAATATTTAAAAAAGTGGCGTCCCTAAAGTATCCAAAAATGGTCAGTCCGAACCTGTCCCCAAACTGACCAAATTGACCAAACTAACCAATGAAAGGAATGAAGAAGATATTGGAAAAGCAAAATAAAGAACAAGAGAAAACAACTAAAAAAACAATATTAAACCAGAAAAAGAAGATAATATTAAATATCATAATTGTAGCAGTTCTTATTTATGTTATATATGCAATATATCTTCTTATTAAAGAGCCGACAAACATATTTACAATAGAAGAAGGAACATTGTATCAAGAAGAAACAGATATAGGATATGTTATAAGAAAAGAAACGGTAGTAAGAGGAAATAACTATAAAAACGGAATGGAGCAAATAAAAGCAGAAGGAGAAAGAGCGGCTAAGGATGAAAATATATTTAGATATTACAGCACAAATGAAGAAAATTTGAAACAAAAAATTGCTGACCTAGATGAACAAATCCAAACAGCAATGACAGAAGATACAAGTATATTTTCAGCTGACATGAAATCTCTAGAAGATCAAATAGATGAAAAATTAAAAGAAATTAATAAAATTACAGATGTAACAACACTAACTGAATATAAAAAAGAAATTGACAATTTGATTACTAGGAAGGCTAAAATAGCAGGAGATTTAAGCCCAAAAGGCTCATACTTAAATCAGTTAATAGAAGAAAGAAAACAATATGAGAGTCAATTGAATTCAGGTGCTGAATATGTTAAAGCGCCAATGAGTGGAATAGTGTCATATAAAGTGGACGGATTAGAAGAAACATTAACACCAGATAATTTTGGAAGTATAAATAAAGAATTTTTAGAAAAATTGAACTTAAAAACTGGAGAAATAGTTGCAACAAGTGAAGAAGCGGGTAAAGTTATTGATAATTTTGCATGTTACATAGCAACAATATCATCATCAGAAGAAGCAAAACAGGCTGAAGTCGGAGATGATGTAAAAATTAGATTATCAAATAATGCAGAAATATCAGCAGAAATAACCAGTATATCACAAGAAAATGAAAATGAGGTTTTACTAATACTAAAAGTTAATGAACAAATAGAAGAGCTTATAAACTACAGGAAAATATCATTTGATTTAATATGGTGGGATGAAACTGGATTAAAAATACCAAATGAAGCAATTGTAGAGATAGATGGGCTAAATTATGTTGTTAGAAATAGAGCAGGATATTTAAATAAAATACTTGTAAATGTTACAAAACAGGGAGAAGAATATTCAATTGTACAGCCATACACAACAGAAGAATTAAAAGAATTAGGCTTTTCAAATGAAGAAATAAATTCATATAGAAAGATTTCTTTGTATGATGAAATTGTATTAAATCCAGATTTAAGTGAAGTAGAATAAATATTACAAAAATATTACAAAAATATTAAAATTTAATTACATTCGTAAAAAATATTGACATTATGGCAAAAAAAGTAGATACTTAGTATGTCAAAACAAAGGAAGTAAATTTAGGAGGTTTTTTTATGTCAGGAGCTTTAATGAATAAAGTATGGGATTTATTTGGGATGGACTCAGCCGAGCCAGAAGAATACGAGGATGAAAACATCTATGAATATGATGATGAGGATGAAGAAGTAGAAGATAAAAAACTATTTGGAAGAAAAAACAAGGACAGAGAAAAAGTAGTTTCTATGCCACAAACTCAAACAAATGCAATAAAAATGGTTATATCACAACCAACTACATTTGAACAATCAGATGAAATATGTAGTTTCTTAAAAGAGAAAAAATCTGTTATAGTAAATTTAGAATATGTTAACAAAGATGTAGCAAGAAGAATTGTTGACTTTATTAGTGGTGGAGTATATGCATTAGATGGATATATCCAAAAAGTTTCAAACTCAATATTCTTAGTTGCACCATCAAACTATGAAATAACAAATGAAATGGCAAGAGAAGAAATGAAAAGCAAACTTTCTGTATCTTGGTTAAAAAATAATGGAATAAACTAATAACACTATTTTATACCTAAGGGAAGGAATGATAAATTTGATTACACCATTAGATATCGAGAATAAAAAATTTTCTAAGCAAATGATGAATGGATACAATGTAGAAGAAGTAGATGATTTTTTAGACGAATTGACATTAGATTATACAAAGAATTATAAAGAAGTAAATGAACTAAGAGATAAAGTTGAAGAATTAAATAAAAGTTTGGAACATTACAAAACAATAGAAGAAACACTTCAAAACACATTAGTAATGGCTCAATCAACAGCTGAAGATGTCAAAAAAGTAGCAAGACAACAAGCAGACCAAATAATAAATGAAGCAAAAGGAACAGCTCAAAAACAAGCAAGTGATTTAGATAATGAAATAGTTGCAAAAAAGAAGGAATTAGAAGACGTAAAAAAACAATTTGATATATATAAAGCAAAAATGGAATCATTATTAATTTCTCAACTAGAATTATTAAAAGATATTAACAAAGATGATGCATAAATTATTTATTATTACAAAAGACTAAGACTATCAAAAGTGATAGTCTTATTTTTGCATTTAAAAACAATGAAATTTGTCATATAAAAATGTCATTTAAAAAAGTATTACAATGATTAATGTAAAAATAACCAAACTATGTTACAAAACTATTAAATATATGTTACATTTCTATTAATACTATTGACTTTGAGAAAAAAAAGAATAAAATAGTATTATCAAAATAGGGATTAGTTTAAGAAAATAACTATGCACACTAAATTTGTGCCAAGAAAGGAAGAAAAACTAATATGAGAATTATAGCAGGAGAAAAGCGTGGCACAAAATTATATACACTAGAAGGATTAAACACAAGACCTACGCTAGATAGAGTAAAAGAATCTCTATTTAATATTATACAATCAGAAATAAGAGACGGTATTTTTTTGGACATATTTGCAGGAAGTGGGGCAATAGGATTAGAAGCAGTAAGTAGAGGAGCAAAAAAAGCAATACTTTGTGATAACAATAAACAAGCAATACAAATAATAAAAAAGAATATTGAAAAAACACGGGTATAAAAACAAAGTAGAACTTTATCAAATGCAATTTAATGAACTAATAGAAAATAAACTAAAAGACAAAGTAGATATTGTATATTTAGACCCACCATATAAAACAAATTACGCAATTGATGCGATCAAACTATTAATTAAAAAGGAAATCTTAAAAAGTGATAGTATAATAATAATAGAAACAGACCAAAAAGAAGAAATAAAAGAACAACTAGAAAATATAGATATAGATATTATAGATGAAAGAAAATATGGAAGAGCAAATCTAATATTTTTACAATACAAAAATTAAAATTTTATATTGTAAAAAATAGCATTGCACTGAAAAAAAAGGTTTAAGCTAAGAAAGGGGTAAAACCATGGAAATATTTACATTATTAGAAACATTGGAGGATTTATTAGAAAGAAGCAGAAATCTGCCATTCTCTTCAAAGGGAATAGTAGATAAAGACGAAATGCTTGATTTAATAAAAGAAATTAGATTAAAACTTCCAGATGAACTAAAACAAGCTAAATGGGTTAAAGAAGAAAGACAACGTATATTAGTAGAAGCTCAAAAAGAAGCAGATGGAATTGTTAAAGAAGCAGAAAATAGAATAATTGCAATGATAGATGAACATGAAATTACAAGAAAAGCATATGACCAAAAAACAGAAATTATTGAAACAGCTAATGAAATGTCAAGAGAAATTTCTAAAGGTACTAAAGAATATGCAGATAGTCTTCTTGCAAATACTGAAAATGTATTAAATGATACTTTAAATAAATTGGGAACTAATATGACAGAAGCCTTGAATTTAATGCAAATTTCTTTGGAGGATACAATTAAAACAATTCAAAATAGTAGAAAAGAGTTGAAATAGATAGCAATCAGAAGTCGGATATCAGAAGTCATAGGCTATGTGCAAGGCTTTTGGTTTCCGACTTCTCTTTGGCAAATAATTGCCTTTTGGCGTTGTTGCATTTCATTTGAAATCTAATCAACGTACAAAAAGTACGCCTCATAGATTTCAAACTCATGCGCCTGGCCAAAAAACAATTCTTTACCAAAAATTAGAAGTGAAAAAATTATGGAGATAGGAGAGATTATAATGAGTTATCAATTAAAAGATGAAACAAAAAAATTAATATCAAAAAGAATAGGGTTAAGTTATGAAGAATTAAAGAATATGAGTGATGAAGAAATAGATGCATATATTGAGAAGAAAACAGGGAAAAAAATGACTTGGCCTAAAGGTGCTAAAATGAATGGATTACCAATTAGAACTTTAGAGAATAAGGAAAAAGAATTGTATGATTTTGATAGATAATAAAGTAAAGAAAGGATGGTTAAAATAGTGGCAGCAAAAAGAAAAAGAAAATATCAGAAAAGAAAAAATACAACTTCTAAAATGGATATGGCAGTTATTATACTAATAGTTGTAAGTATCCTTTTAGCAGTTTTAATATATACAAAATCAGGAGTAGTAGGAACAAAATTAAATGAAATACTAGGAGGAATATTTGGAATAGTTCAATATATACTACCTATTGGTATTTTTGTGATTGCCATAAAAATAGCATCAAATGGAAATGAAGAATTTAAAATGAAATTAGTACAATATGGAGTGCTTTTAATAGCATTATCCATTGTATTAAGCGTATTCCAAATATCTGGAGGAGAACTACAAACAAATGGAGAACTTTCAAGTATAATAAAAGATGCATACTATTTAGGTTCACAAAGTAAAGGTGGAGGAGCAATAGGAGCACTTGGAGCAGTACCATTAGTAAATCTTTTGGGAGTTGTAGGAGCAATTATACTATGTTTAGGAATTGCAGTAATACTAATAGTATTTACATTTGGAATAAATTTGTCAGAAAAAATTCAAGAAATGGCTGACAAGATGGAAGAAAGACGAGAAGAAAAATTAGAATATCGTGAACAAAGAAAAAAAGAATTAGCACAGATGGCTGAAGAAGAACAAGAAACACCAGCACAAAGAAGAAGAAGAGAAAGACAAGAAAGATTGGCTCAAAAAGAATTAGAAAAACAGAAAAACAATCCAATGGAAAATCAAATAAAAATCAACTTTGGTGGACGAATTGTGGATAGTGGAGACGAAAAACAAGGATTAAAGAAATATGACCATAGTAATGATGACTTAGAACCATTAACAAAAGAAAGCAAAAAAGGATTATTATCAAGAAAACAATCCGAAAATAAACAAGAAGTAATGGAGCCAGATGTTTTAGAAAACAACTTATTCAAACAAGAAGATGAACAAAAAGAAGAAAAGAAAAGAGAAGTGTTACAATTAGAACATGCAATGACAGTTGAAGACGAACATTATGAATATCCACCAGTAGAGTTACTTAGCAAACCTGGAAAGAAAACACTAAAAGGTGGAGCAAAAGCTTTGACAGATACAGCAACAAAACTCCAAAAAACCTTATATAGCTTTGGAGTATCTGCAAAAGTAGAAAATGTATCAGTAGGACCAGCAATAACACGTTATGAGCTTAAACCAGCAGAAGGAGTTAGAGTTAGCAAAATAGCAAACTTAGCAGATGATATAGCATTAAACTTAGCAGCAGAAACAATACGTATAGAAGCACCAATACCAGGAAAACAAGCAGTTGGAATCGAAGTACCTAATCATGAAAAAGAAGCTGTACATCTAAGAGAAGTATTAGATAGTGATAAATTCAGAAATAGTGAATCAAAATTAACAATAGCACTTGGAAAAGACGTTGCAGGAGAAATCCAATTAGCAGATATAGCAAAAATGCCACATGTATTAATTGCAGGTTCAACAGGTTCAGGAAAAAGTGTGTGCATAAATACAATAATAACAAGTATAGTTTATCATGCAAAACCAAGTGAAGTTAAATTTGTAATGGTAGACCCAAAAGTAGTTGAATTATCAGTATACAACGGAATACCACATCTATTAATACCAGTAGTTACAGACCCAAGAAAAGCAGCAGGAGCACTTGCGTGGGCAGTTCAAGAAATGGACAATAGATATAATCTATTTGCACAAAAAGGAGTAAGAGACCTAAAAGGATACAACAAAGCAATAGAAAAAGAAGAAGGAATGGGAAAACTACCACAAATAGTAATAATTATAGATGAGTTAGCAGACTTAATGATGGTAGCAAAAAATGATGTAGAAGATGCAATATGTCGTTTAGCACAAAAAGCTAGAGCTGCAGGAATGCACCTAGTAATTGCAACACAAAGACCATCAGTAGATGTAATCACAGGACTAATCAAAGCAAATATACCATCAAGAATAGCATTTGCAGTATCATCACAAGTAGACTCAAGAACAATACTAGATAGTGTAGGAGCAGAAAAGCTACTAGGAAAAGGAGATATGCTATATTTCCCATCAGGAGCGCCAAAGCCATCAAGAGTACAAGGAGCATTTGTATCAGATGACGAAGTAGAAAAAATAGTAGACTTCATAAAATCAAATGGAACAGCAACATATAGTGAAGATATATTAGAAAGCATAGAAAATAATAATAAAACAGAAAAAGAATTAACACAAGAACAAGCAGAAGATGACGAAACAGATCCATTTTTAATGGATGCTATACAAACAGTAGTAGAAACCGGACAAGCATCAACATCATTTATACAAAGAAGATTTAAAGTAGGATACGCAAGAGCAGGAAGAATAATAGACCAAATGGAAGAAAGAGGAGTAATATCTGGTTACCAAGGAAGCAAACCAAGAGAAGTACTAATGACATTAGAAAAGCTAAATGAACTAAAAATGGGAAGGAGCACTACAACAGAATAGGGATTTAGGGGACGGTCCTAAAAATCCCTAAAATCAGGGAACTGGGGACGGACCTAAAAACAGGGATTTAAAGGACCGTCCCTAAATCCCCAAACGAAAGGAGAAGTAAATTGCCAAAGAAGAATGATAAGTTATTAGATAAGTTTGTCAAAAAGAACTATAACAATGAATTAGAAAAAGTGCTAGAAAAAAAATATTTTGCTGAAAACACCAAAAGCCTTCTTCTAAGCATCATGTATAAAATTGAAACGGCATATAAAGACTATGAAAAAGTAAAACAAACAGTTGAGCCAAAAGAAATATTTATCCAAAAAATAATAGATATAATCCAAACTCAATGTGATGACATAAAAGTTGTTAAATTAAAATCAAAAGAAGCAGAAATGCTAGGAAATCACACTTTTTTAGTTGAAAGAGATAAAAAAAGAATTATATGCTATCCAATTGAAAGAAAATTGCTATACTGTATAGCAAAAATTGACAAACATGAAACAATAATAAAAGACAAATATTATCTAATAAACGAAACATTATCAGAATTAATAAATGTAGGAAACAACATAAACACAGTAGAACCAATGAGAGACTTTAATGGTTACTCTTGGACAACTATTCCAAGAGAAATTGAAAGTATACCACATAATTTAGTATATCAAAATTTAAGAATGTTAGTAGGATATCAATTCCTAAATGAATGGATTGAGAACAAAGAGTTCATAATAGATTATATGGAAGAATTTGAAAATAAATTTGAAGCACTTTATGGAGAAGAAAACAAAAAGAAATTTGTAAAAGAATTAATTGAATTATCAATCCTATTAGCCATTAGATTCAATTCTAAAATAAAAGATAAAATTAAGAAAGAAAAAAATGAAATAGACGAAAAATTAAAGCAGATTGAGAATAATCAAGAATTTGTACAAACACAGACAAGAGAAAAGAAAAGATTAGCAGATGAAATAAAACAAATAGATGAAACATTAAATAACAAAGAATTGTTGCAAAAAGAATATGAAAAAAGAAATGAATTTTTACCGTTAGAAAAGAAAATATTTAGTAGCAGAATATTATCACAAATGATGACAAAAGAAAGAGAAGAAAAGATAGAAAAAATAGAAGAAATTAATAAACTTTTAAAGCCGCAAGAATTTGTAAAATATAAAAAAGAATTAGAAGATAAAGAAAAATATCTAAAATATATAGAAACAGAAAATATTGAAAAAGAAATAGAAAAATATTTATTAAAAATACAAAAAGAATTCATAAAATGCTATAACATAAAAGTCGAAAAAGCACAAACAAAACAAGAAATTATAACACTGTTATATGAGATTAGATATTATAACTTATTACCATATACACAAGAAAAAAATATATGCCAAATAAAAGAAATACAAAAAGAGTTAGAAGAACTAAAGAAAAAACTATTAAAAAAAGCATATGAAATGAAGGTAACAGAGCAATTTGCAAAAAAAGATGAAATACATTATGAATTAATGAAAAATATATTTGATATAAGAGTTATTAGCTTAGAAGATTTATATATAAAAGTTATAAAAGAAAAAGAAAAATACTATATACAACTATTTGATGAAAACATTTTTGAAGAAAAAATAGAAATACAAGATAGTGAAAACTTGAGCAAAAGAGACTTAGAAATTAGACTAAACAAAAAGGTTAAAATTTTTAGATAGGTGCAATAGTGCAATGTGGACATCCAGTTTTGTACAAAAGCGTGCAAAGTAACACATCCCCATTACACTCTAAGAGAAAGGATGAAGTTAATGAAAATTACTTTTTTAGGAGCAACAAGAACAGTTACAGGTTCAAACTTTTTAGTTGAAGCTTGTGGGAAGAAATTTTTAGTTGACTGTGGAATGTGGCAAGGAAAAGCAGAAATAGAAGAAGAAAATGCCGAAGAATTTGCATTTAATCCACAAGAAATTGATTTTATGCTATTAACACATGCACACATTGACCACTCAGGAAGAATTCCAAAATTATATAACGAAGGATTTAGAAATAAAATATATGCTCATAAAGCAACATGCGACCTATGTGCTTTAATGTTACCAGACAGTGGGCATATACAAGAAATGGAAAGCCAATGGAAAAATAAGAAAAGACTAAGAAAAGGTGAAAAAGAAATACCACCAATATATACAGCAGAAGATGCAGCAAAATCGCTAGAAATTTTTGAACCAGTACAATATGATCAAATAATAGAAATAACGCCAGAGATTCATGTTAGATTTAATGATGCCGGACACATGTTAGGTTCAAGCATTATTGAATTGTGGACAAATGAAGATGGGAAAGAAACAAAAACAGTATTTACAGGTGACTTAGGAAATAATGATATTCCTTTATTATCTGAGCCAACAATGATAGAAAGTACAGACTATTTAGTTATGGAATCAACATATGGAAGTAGATTACATATGAGAAATGATGAAAAAGCAAAAATGTTCTTAGATATAGTTTCAGAAACTTTAGATAACGGTGGAACAGTAGTAATACCATCATTTGCAGTTGGTAGAACTCAAGAAATATTATACGAAATAAACAAATTAAAAGACGAGCATAGCAATGATGAAGAATTCAAACAAAAATACAAAACATTAATGAAAGCAAATGTGTTTGTAGACAGCCCACTTGCAATTTCAGCAACAGAAGTATTTAGAGAAAACATGAATCTATTTGATGAAGATACTCAAAAAGAAATTCAAAAAGGGGATAATCCTCTAGAATTTCCAGGATTAAAATTCACACAAACAGCAGATGAATCAAAAGCACTAAATGCAGATACAAGACCAAGTATAATAATATCAGCAAGTGGAATGTGTGAAGTTGGAAGAATAAAACACCACTTAAAACACAATTTATGGAATCCAAAATCAACAATATTATTTGTTGGGTATCAAGCACCAGGAACTTTAGGATATAACATAGTAAATGGAGCAAAAACAGTAAAAATTTTTGGAGAAGAAATAGCAGTAAATGCAAGAATAGAATATATTGAAGGATATTCTGGACATGCTGACCAAGAAGGGTTAATGAACTTTATATATTCATTCATAAAAAAACCAGAACACATATTTTTAGTACATGGAGAACCTGAATCACAAGATATTTTAAAAGAAAAAATAGAGACAGAAACAGGGTTAGGTGTTACAGTACCAGAATTTGGAGAAACATATGACCTAAAAGACACAATCACAATGGAACACAAAATAGAAAGAAAACTTGCAACAAACATGAGAGGCGAAATAATACAAAGATTAGAAAAATTAAAAGAAGAATTAAAAGACATGGACACATATGTAAGACAAGACATAGACAACAAGAATTTGAGAGATGAGGATATATTTAGAATTAATGAAAAGATAAAAGAACTAGAAAAGCAAATTTTAAATGTTGTTGAAGGCTAAGGATATAATGGATGCAATGGGGACGGCCCCGTTCTGCATCCAAAAGTGCAAACGGATAGACTTGATATGTCCCTATTGCACTAAAAAATGCAAATTGGGGCCGTCCCCATTGCACTGAAGGAGAGAAGAGATGGAAGAGAAGTATTTAAATGAAGCAATTATTGGAAATAAGAATATGATAGCAACACTAACTTCAAAAGGAGAATTACAAAGGTTATATTTCCCAAATAAAGATAATAGACAATATATCAATTTTTTTCACACAGG
>CALXZZ010000026.1 GCA_944393365.1 uncultured Clostridia bacterium | reverse complement strand
AGATTTCCAGAAAGATTTTGCTTTCAGTTAACAGAAGAAGAATTAGAAATTATGTGGTCACAAATTGTGACCACCTCAAAATTAGAAGATAATAAATACAGGAGTAAAAAATATTTACCATATGTTTTTACAGAACAAGGAATAGCTATGTTATCAGGAATATTGAAAAGTGAAGTTGCTGTACAAGTTAGTATAAAAATTATGGATGCTTTTGTAGAAATGAGAAAATTTATAAGTATAAATAAGAGTTTATTTGAAAAAGTAATTACTATTGAAAATAATATGGATAAGAAATTTATTGAACAGGATAAAAAGTTTGATATAATATTTGACCAATTACAACTTGAAGAAAATATCAAGCAAAGAGTATTTTTCGAAGGTCAAATTTATGATGCATATAGTTTAATTATAGATATTATAAAAAAAGCAAGTAAAAAAATACTAATTATAGACAACTATATTGATGATAGTGTTTTAAAAATGTTAACTAAAAAGAAAAATAATGTAGAAGTAGTAATCTTAACATCTAACAAAAGTAATATCCAAAATATAGATATTCAAAAATTTAATAAAGAATATCCTATATTAAAAGTTGCTAGAACGAATAAATTTCATGATAGATTTATAGTAATAGATAGTAAAGAAATGTATCACTTAGGAGCTTCAATAAAAGACCTAGGTAAGAAATGTTTTGGAATTAATAAAATAGAAGATAAAGAGATTATAGAAAAAATAATTAATTTGTAAAATGTATAATTCCAATAAATATTCATATAATATTAACTTTAATAAATTGCTATTTTGATAGATACCATTAAACAGGTTATAAGGAAAGAAAATAGCTAAAAAATATTGAAATTTTACGTAAAATATAATAAAATGAAACCTAAACAGCAAATATGCTGATTATATAAATAAAGATAACATTATTAACAGACAAAATCTTATAGCTATTTTTATATTAAAAAGGAGATGTAAAAATTATGAAAAATCTACTTGTTAATATTTATCGGTGTATTGTAGGAGGAGAGGTTGGATTTATAGGTGAAGGAAATGAACAATGGTATTATTTCTTATCGCTTGTAATGAATTTAATGTTATTATGGTGGCTGAAACCAGAAATAGCATTAATGTTTACTGTACTTTCAGTAATTCACTATGTAACAGTATTTGTTTATGGATATTTTATGTTAGATTCTGAAAATGTGATTTTTTCATATATATATTTTGGAATACATATTATATTACTGATATTAGCAATTGTTACTAGCTTTAAATGGACTGTTATAACTGCAGTGATTACAGTTGTTTCAATCCTTCTAGCACCGGATTGTACTGGCAATAATATCTTTTTACGTGTACCAAATGTTACAAATTCGTTACCATTAATTTTCAATACTATAATCTTTGTTGCATTTGTCGTATTGGATTTTATGCTTCCAATAGAGTTATGGATTAAAATACTTATTATTGTAGGAGCATTGATTATTCATCCGGTTATAGATTGGTTTGAAGGAGAATGTGTCATAATTTCTGATGTAACAAGTGATGCTATTGGAAATATAATGGAATCTTGGGACTTATAAAAATGTTTTTAGTGTCTGTTATTGATGGTTATTCTTTGTATAATAAGTAGAGATTTATTTTTCTCTACTTATTTTTTGAATGACTATGTATAAATAAATTGTTAAATTTATATGAGAATCTTTTAATTAATTTGAATTCTAAAACAATAATCTACAAAACCAAATAAATTACTTGTAAAATTTTGTGATATAGTGTAAAATACGAATATAATGTAAATAATATAAAAAATAGAAAAAAATAAAATAAAACATACTAAAATCAAGGAGGAAAAATAAAAAAATGAGATTCGTAACAGATGAAGAATCAAAAAAAGAATATAAAAAATTTCTAGAAGGACATGAAAGATGTAACTTTCAACAATCATTAGAATGGGCAGAAGTAAAAAAGCCAAACTGGAAACCAGAAGTAATACTAGCAGAAGACGAAGATGGAAATATAATAGGATCACTATGTGTATGGATTAGAAAAATGCCAATATTCGGAAACTTAATGTATTCATCAAGAGGACCAGTTTGTGACATTCATGATATATCAGTAATGAAACAATTAACAGACGGAGCAAAAGAACTAGCAAAAAAATATAATGCATTTGTATTAAGAATAGAACCAGATATAGTTAGTGATGACCAAACATTTAGAGATGTTGTAACTAACTTAGGATATAAAATAAAAGACGATGCAAAAGATTTTAAAGATGAAATCCAACCAAGATATGTATTCAGATTAGACATTAAAGGTAAGACAGAAGAAGAAATAATGGCAGGATTTAAACAAAAATGGAGATATAATATCAGACTAGCATCAAGAAAAGGTGTTACAGTAAAAGAAGGAACAAGAGAAGATTTAAAAGACTTTCATAAAATAATGATAGAAACAGGAGCAAGAGATGGATTTATAATTCGACCATTAGAGTATTTTGAAAAAATGTATGATTGCCTAGGTGACCATATGAAAGTTTTAATGGCATATTATGATGGAAAGCCAATTTCAGGAGTTATTCCAATTTTCTATGGAAATAAAACTTGGTATTTGTATGGTGCAAGTAGTAATCAACATAGAAATTTGATGCCTAATTATTTATTGCAATGGGAAATGATTAAGATGGCAATAGCAAGACATGATGATATATATGACTTTAGAGGTGTTTCAGGAGTGGTTGATGAAAACCATCCACAATATGGATTATATAGATTTAAGCAAGGCTTTGGAGCTACATTTACAGAATTTATTGGAGAAGTTTACATGCCATATAAGCCATTAACATATAAATTGTATCGTTTTTCAGAAAAAACATTTAGAACATTAAGACAATTCAAAATGAAATTAAAAAACAAGAAAAAATAAAATATGTTTTGAAGGGAAAAATGTACAATGAATAAGTTAGTAATAAATAAAGAAGATTTAAGACATAATATAGAAAAGATAAAAGAGCATAGCAAAAAAAGTGGACAAGATGATAATGGAAAACCATTAACTATTATAGCTGTAGTAAAAGGAAATGGTTATGGATTAGGAATTGTAGAATACACAAAGTTTTTAATTGATAATGGAATCAATTTCTTTGCAGTTTCAACATTAGATGAAGCGCTATTATTGAGAAAAAGTGGAATAAAAGAAAAAATATTAATGCTTTCATCAACTGCAATAAAGGAAGATGTTGAAAAATTAGTAGATAATAACATTATTATCACAATAGGTTCACAAAATGATATTAAAATAGCAGAAGAAGTAGCAAAAGAGAAAAGTAAAAAAATCAAAGCACATTTAAAAATCGATACAGGTTTTGGAAGATATGGATTTATATACTCAAACAGAGAAGAAATGATACAGGCTTTGAATGAAATGAAAAATATAGAAATTCAGGGCACATTTTCTCATTTTTCTGTTAGCTTTTTTAATGATAAATATACTAAATTACAATTTAAAAGATTTATTGATGTAATCGAAGTCTTAAAAATGAATGATATACAAACAGGAATGTTACATATATGTAACTCATCAGCATTTGTAAAATTTCCATATATGCATTTAAACGCGGTACGTGTTGGTTCAGCATTTTTAGGAAGATTATCTTTTCCTAATACTTTAGGACTAAAAAAGATTGGATATATGGAGTCTGAAGTATCTGAAATAAAAGAACTTCCAAAAGGATTTAACATCGGATATTCAAATACATTTATTACAAAAAAAGATACTAAAGTTGCAATTGTACCTTGTGGATATATGGATGGAATAAATATAACAAATGATAGAGATATGTTCAGGACAGTTGATAAGCTAAGGTATATTGTAAGAGATGTAAAAGACTTTTTTAAAAAACAGGCTAAATATGTGAAATTGAATAATCAAAATTGTAAGGTACTAGGCAGAATAGGAACATATCATGTTACATGTGATGTTACAGGTAAAGATGTAAAAATAGGAGATAAAGCAATTTTTGCTATTAATCCAAAGTTTGTAGATTCAAGCATTGAAAGGGATTATAGGTAATAGAAAGGAATGAGAAAAGTTGGAAGAGAACAACAATAAAGAAGAAATTAAAGAAAAAGTAGAAAATGAAAATAATAATGAAAATAAACAAAATCAAAATAACCAAGATGAGAATAATCAAACTGAAAAAGTAAAAAAACAAGGATTTTTCAAAAAAGTTTGGTATTCAATCACAAAAATAGAGAGATATCCAGAAATGGCAGCACAAGGCTTAGGAAAAGCATTTTCATATATTTGCAAAGTAGTAGCAATTCTTGCAATTATAATATGTTTCGGTTCAATGTATCAAGCATATCAAATATTACAAGAAGGAGTAGCGTATTTGCAAAATGAATTTCCTGAATTTTCATATAGTGATGGTATTTTAAGTGTTGATTCTGAAGATCCAATTACTATTTCAGCAGAAGATTCATATGTAGGAAAAGCAATTATAGATACAAAAACAGAAGATCAACAAACAGTAAATCAATACATTTCTGAGATAGAACAAAGCGGTGATGGAATCGTTGTTTTGAATAATAGAGTTATAGTAAAAACAAGTAGTATTTCAGGAACAATTAGCTATGAATATGATCAAATGTTAAATCAGGTAGGAATTACAGAGTTTAATAAACAAGATTTAATAAATTATATAAATAGTTCTCAAATGTACAATTTTTATATAAGTATATTTTTAACAATATTTGTATATAGTTTTGCAATGTATTTATTAACAACACTATTAAACGCGGTCTTTTTAGCAGTATTTGGATATTTGGTAACTTGGATTGCAAAAATAAGAATGAGATTTGTAGCAGTATTTAATATGGCTGTATATTCGTTAACTCTTTCAACAATACTAAATATGATGTATATTGCAATTAATATATTTGTACCATTTGCTATGGAATATTTCCAAGTAATGTATGTGACAGTAGCTGCAATTTACTTGATAGCTGCAATATTCTTACTAAAATCAGAGTATATTAAAAGACAAGCAGAATTAATGAAATTAGCAGAAGCTCAGGAAATTGTTAAGAAAGAATTAGAACAAAAAGAGGAAGAAGAAAAAGAGAAGGAAGAAAGAGAAAAAGAAAAAAAGGAAAGAAAAGAGAAAGATAAAAAAGAAGAGAAAAAAGATGAAAAGCAAGATGGAAAGCAGGATGGAGAGCCTCAAGGTTCAGGAGCCTAATACAGTTCTGTAAGGTGTATAAAAAATAAAAATAAGATAGAAAATCAAGTGAAAGAAAGGAATTTGAGAAATGAGTAAAAAGCAAAAACAGCCTAAAGATAAAAAGCAATCACAAAAAACGTGGGCATTAATTATATTATTATTAGTATTACTTGCCATATTAATTGGGCTAGCATTTTATCTAATGCAAAACCAAAAAGACAGTGAAGAAAACACAATGGCATATACTGATTTAATAAAAGAAATATCTTATGGTAATATAGAAAAAATAGAAATGACAGTAGGAAGTACAACAGTAAAAGTAAAACAAAAAAATATTGATGAAGAAAAAACAGTTATAGTTCCAAACACTGAAAGTTTCATGGAATTAGTACAACAAAGAATTGCAGAAGGAAATGAAATGGAATTAATACAAAAACCTAGAAGTGTTATATCACAAATTCCATCTGTAATAGTAAGTTTACTTCCAACAGCCATAATGCTTGCATTATTTATCATGATTTTCAAGATGCAAGGATTAGGAGAAAAAGGAAAAGTATATGATGATACTGAAAGAAAAACAAAGGTAAAATTTGAAGATGTAGCAGGATTAGAAGAAGAAAAACAAGAATTAATCGAAATAGTAGATTTCTTAAAAAGACCAGAAAAATATACAAAAATGGGAGCAAAAATTCCAAAAGGAGTTCTACTATATGGAAAACCAGGAACAGGAAAAACATTAATTGCAAAAGCAATCGCAGGAGAAGCAGATGTACCATTTATTTCAATGAGTGGTTCAGAATTTATAGAAATGTTTGCAGGACTTGGAGCATCAAGAGTAAGAAAACTATTTGAAAAAGCAAGAAAGCTAGCTCCATGTATAGTATTTATAGACGAAATAGATGCAATAGGTTCAAGAAGAACATCAAATAGTGGAGCAGAAACAGAAAATAACCAAACATTAAACCAATTGTTAGTTGAAATGGATGGATTTAGTTCAGAAGAAACAATTATTGTACTTGCTGCAACAAATAGACCAGAAATGCTTGATAAAGCACTATTAAGACCAGGAAGATTTGATAGACAAATCACAATACCAACTCCTGATTTAAAAGGAAGATTGGAAATATTAAAAATACATGCAAAAGATAAAAGAATATCAGATGACTTGAATTTGGAAAGTGTAGCAGAAGATACAGCAGGATTTACAGGTGCAGAACTTGCAAATATTTTAAATGAAGCAGCAATATTAGCGACAAAGAATAAACATGAAGGAATTGAAAGAGATGACATAGAAGAAGCTGTTAAAAAAGTAACAGTTGGACTAGAAAAACGTACAAGAGTAATCTCAGATAAAGATAAAAAATTGACAGCATATCATGAAGCAGGACATGCAGTTGTAAGTAGATATTTGCCAACACAAACTAATGTAAAAGAAGTTTCAATTATTCCAAGAGGAGTTGCTGGTGGATATACAATGTATAAATCTGATGAAGATAAATACTATATTTCAAAAACAGAAATGCAAGAAAAATTAATAGCATTACTTGGAGGTAGAGCTGCAGAAAAATTGGTATTAGATGACATATCAACAGGTGCAAGTAATGATATTGAAGTTGCAACAAAAATTGCAAGAGATATGGTAACAAAATATGGAATGAGTGATACTTTAGGTCCAATAGATTTTCAAGGAAAAGAACCTTATGAAATGCAAATGTTTGGAGAGAATATTGGAGATAAAATTGGACAAGAAGTAAAAATATTGATAGATACAGCATATAATGACGCTCAAACTTTATTAAAAGAACACAGAGATAAGTTAGATGCAATTGCTAATGTTTTGCTTGAAAAAGAAAAGATAAATGAGCAAGAATTTAATAGGATTTTTGAAGAGAGGGATTAAGGGGACGGACCTAAAAATCCCTCTTTTTAGGGATTTAGGGACGGACCTTGAAAAATTCTTGATATTTTAGATATGTTATAGTAAAATAAGAATGTGATAGGTAGGTGATATATATGCAAATTAAAGAAGCGATGAGAAAAGGAATGATAAAACTAAAAACAAATGACGTAAAAGAGCCAAGCCTAAAAGCAAGACTTCTAATGCAATATATATTAAATAGGCCAAGAGAATACATATTAGTACATGATGATAAGCAACTAACATTAAGACAAAATGTAGACTATTTTAAACTAATAAAAAAACTCATAGAAGGAGTGCCATTGCAACACATAACACATCAGCAAGAATTTATGAAATTAATGTTCTATGTTGATGAAAATGTATTAATTCCAAGACCAGACACAGAAGTCTTAGTTGAAGAGGTTATAAAATTAGCTAAAAGTATAAATGCAAAAAAAATACTAGATTTATGTACAGGTAGTGGAGCAATTGCAGTATCACTTGCAAAATATATCGAAGGCAGTCAGATAACTGCAACAGATATAAGTAGAAAAGCATTAAGCATTGCAAAGCTAAATGCAACGAACAATGATGTTGAAGATAGAATAACATTTGTAAGTTCAGATTTATTTCAAAACATTTCAGAAGAAAAATATGATATCATTGTATCAAATCCACCATATATAAAAAGAAAAGTTATAAAAACTTTAGATAAAGAAGTAAAAAAAGAGCCAATAATAGCACTAGATGGTGGTAATGATGGATTAGATTTTTATAAAAAAATCATAGGAAATGCTTATCAATATTTAAAATATAAAGGATACCTATGTTTAGAAATTGGATATGACCAAAAAGATGAAGTTATTGATTTAATCAACAAAGAGGAAAAATATATTGATACATATAGTAAAAAAGATTTATTTGATAATGATAGAATTGTCATAACTAAATTAGGTATGCTAACCAATTTAATGGAGGAGGGATAGTTATTGTTTAGATTAATAACGATATACCCTGTTTAATTGCTGACGTGGGCATTTGGACGATTTAATCTAAACAATAGCTAAAACGATAAAAAGATTGGAGATGAACAAAATGTCTTTTTCATCTGATATAAAACAAGAATTAAACAAAAATAGTAATTTAGCAAATAAAAACATAGTAAAACAAGAATTAGTTGGATATTTAATATCTGGAAATATAAATATAGTAAATAATAAAGAAATTAAATTTTCAACAGAAAGTGATTATAACATAAACCGTTTTTCAAAATTATTGACAAATTTAGACATAAACCATTCTATTGATATGGTAGGAAAAAACTTTGTAATAACATTAAAAACAAAAGAAATAGATTTTGTGGAATATGACAAAGGGACAGTAAAAATTAAAGAAGTACCAGAAAACCAAGAGGAAAAAAAGGCAATAATTAGAGGAACATTTATGGGAGCAGGTTCTATAAATAATCCAGAAAGAGAATATCATTTAGAAATTGAAGTTACAAACGAGCAAAACATGAATATAGTTTTAAAATTGCTTTTAGAATTTGGAATAAAAGCAAAATACATGGAGGCTAAAAATAAATATTATATCTATTTAAAAGAAGGAGAAGAAATATCTAAATTTTTAGCACTAATTGGTGCAGCAAAAGCTGTTATGAAATTTGAAGATATACGAATACAAAAAGAAATGAGAGGAAAGGTAAACAGGCTAGTAAATTGCGAAACAGCTAATTTAAATAAAACTATAAATGCATCAATTGAACAGATTGCAGCAATTAGAAAATTGCAGGAAAATGGTGAATTTAAAAAGTTAGATGATAATTTAAAAGAAATAGCTTTACTTAGATTAGAAAATCCTGATATGCCATTGATAGAATTAGGAAAAAAGTTAAAAGTGCCAATAGGAAAGTCAGGAGTTAATTATAGGCTTAGAAAGATAATGGAAATAGCAAATGGACTAGTTGGAAAATAATTATAATTTTGGCTACGTATAGAAAGGAAGTTTAAATAATGCAAGAAAAAGAGCTAGGAATATATATACATATTCCTTTTTGTAAGCAAAAATGCTATTATTGTGACTTTGTATCTTTTTCAAATAAAAAAGAATATATAGAAAAATATATTGAAACACTAAAAAGAGAAATTGATAGTTATGATTTATCAAAATATAATATAACTACAATATATATTGGAGGGGGTACACCTTCATGGATACCAAGTGAAAAGATACAAGAAATTCTAGAAAAAATAAGACAAAAAATTTCAGAAAATCAAACTAGATGGAAAGATATAGAAATTACAATAGAATTAAATCCTGGGACAGTAGATGAAGAGAAAACTAAAAAATATAAAGAAATAGGAATTAATCGTTTAAGTATTGGTTTGCAAAGTACAAATAATAAACTTTTAAAGGAAATTGGAAGAATACATACATTTGAAGATTTTAAAGATACATATAATACTATGAAAAAAGTTGGTTTTGAGAATATAAATGTTGATTTAATGATAGGATTACCTAATCAAACAATAAGTGATGTTAAAGAGTCGTTAAATGAAATTATAAAATTAAATCCAACACATGTTAGTGTATATTCTTTGATTGTGGAAGAAAATACGAAAATGGAGCAATTGATAAATAATAAAGAACTACAGTTGCCAGATGAAGAGTTAGAAAGGCAAATGTATTGGTATGTTAAAAATACATTAGAATTAAATGGATATAATCATTATGAAATTTCAAACTTTGCTAAAAAAGGAAAAGAATCAAAACATAATTTGAATTGCTGGGAACAAAAAGAATATATAGGATTAGGACTAGCCGCATATTCATATTTGAATGGGATTAGATATGGAAATACAAGTGATATTGAGAAGTATATTAATGTGCGAGATTTTTTAAATAGTAGTGAATTAGAAGAGAGTGGTATTAGAATTGTTGATGAAGTTCAAAGTTTAGAAGATAAAAGAAAAGAGTATATGTTATTGGGCTTAAGAAAGATTGATGGTGTTTCAATTCAAAACTTTAAAGAGAAGTTTGTGGAAAATCCTATTTTTTTGTTTAGAAAAGAGCTTGAAAAGTTGGTTAATGAAAAACTTATAACAATTGATGGTGATTCTATAAAGTTGACTAATAAGGGACTTGATTTAGCTAATATAGTTTGGGAAGAATTTGTTTAATTTAGAAGAATTATATTAAATTTTATACAAAAATGTAATATTTTATAAAATTATATCAAAAATTGCGATGAAAAGTTGAAAAAGTATTGATAAATATATTGTATTAATAAGAAAGATGTGTTTTAATACATTATGTTAAATAAATGTTGAAAAATATTTTATTCTGTGATAAAATATTACATATGTATAAAGAGGTGTTGCCTATGAATAATAATGGTATGAGTGATTTTTTAAAGATAGCAATAAAAAGTGGAAGAGTAAAAGATGTTAAAGAAGCTTTTATGGAATATCCAGTGGAAGAAGAATGGCATAAGGGAAAGATTGAAAATATTTCACATTTAGAAGAGGAAAGTGAAGAATATTTATTATATAAAATTGGTGATATTGTCTTTGTAAATGAGTATGAATATGAAGATGGAACAGCAGGTAAAAATCATTTATTTGTTATAATAGAGCAAAACAATATTGCAGTCCCTATTGAAAGTTTTGGGATGTTGATTTCATCAAATTTAAAAAAGTTAAGGTATTCTTCAAATAAATTTATAAAAAAAGATGATATGAATGGATTAGACAAAGATAGTATAGTGAAAACAGATATTATATATAAGATATCAAATGCACAAATTTTGTTTAAAATAGGAGAAGTTGGATTAGATAAAGTAGAAGAATATAAAAATGCGTTTTATAATAGCATAAAGTGATATAAATAATTTAAAAAAATGAAAGAATGTTCGTAAAAAGTATTGACAATTTTTAAAATTGAAGATACAATAATTACGAACATTTTTTCGAACTATAAAATTGATAGGAGGAAACAATATGATTACAACTTTACATATAAAAAATATAGGGATAATAGAAGATTTAAGCATTGATTTTCAACAAGGACTAAATGTATTAACAGGAGAAACAGGAGCAGGAAAGACATTAATAATCGATTCTTTACAAATGGTATCTGGAGGAAGATTTTCTAAAGATATGATAAGAAAAGGAGAAAAATATTCTTTTGTTGAACTATGCTTATATGAGCCTGAAAATGAAAATTCAGTAGAGGGTAATATTATTGTTTCAAGAGAAATATACGCAAATGGCAGAAACATGTGTAAGATAAATGGAAGAATGGTAACAGTAACAGAGTTGAAAAACTTTATGAAACAATTTATTGAAATACATGGACAAAATGATAACCAAGACCTATTAGATAGCAAATTACATTTGAATTATTTAGATGGATTTATTGGTGATAACATTTCTAAAGAAAAATCAGAATATCAAGAATTATATAATAAATATTGTGATATCAAGCAAGAGTTAGCAAATAATTTTGGTGATGAAAAAGAAAGGCAAAGGAAATTAGATTTATTACAATATCAAGTAAAAGAAATTGAAGAAGCGGAACTAAAAGTAGGAGAAGAAGAGGAGCTAGAAGAGAAAAGAAAATTGATAGTTAACTCTGAAAAGATAGTGCGGAAATCTTCAAGAGGCAGATAATTTAATTTCAGAAAGTGGAATTGATAGTATTAGTATGGCAATTAGAGCTTTAGAAAAAATAGAAATGCTTGATAATAAATATGAAAAAGTATCCACAGATTTGAAAAGTATATATTATGAATTACAAGAGTTATCAAGAGATGTAAATGAGTATAAAAACGATATATATTTTGATGAAGAAGAAAGAGATTTTGTTGAGGAAAGATTGAATTTAATTTATTCTTTAAAAAGAAAATATGGAAATACAATTGAAGAAATTTTGAAGTATAATGAAGAAATAAAAGATGAAATTGAACATATTGATAATTTAGAAGAATATAATAGCAAATTAAGAAAAGAACAAAAAGAAGTAGAAAAAGAAATGGATATTCTAGCAAATAGAATGAATATATTAAGACAAGAAAATGCCATTAGATTAAGTGAAAGTATAAATCAAGAGTTAGCAGAATTAGAAATGAAAAATGCAAAAATAAATGTTAAGGTAGAATATTTAGAGAATGAATATCTAAAAACAGGTAAAAACGTTGTAAAATTTTATATTACAACAAACAAAGGAGAAGATGAAAAAGAATTAACAAAAATAGCATCAGGTGGAGAAATGTCAAGAACTATGCTTGCAATAAAGAAAGTATTAGCAGATACAGACAACGTACCAGTAATCATATTTGATGAAATTGATACAGGAATTAGCGGAAAAGCTGCAAATTCAGTAGCAAAAAAGCTAAAATCAATATCAAAAAGACATCAAGTAATGTGTATATCTCATTTACCAAATATTGCAGCAATGGCAGATTATAACTATTTTATTAGTAAAGAAACAACAGTAGATAGAACAAAGACAAAAATAAAATTATTAGAAGAAAATGAAGTAATAGAAGAAATTGCTCGTATTTCTTCTGGAGAAGTTAATGAGATTAGTATGAGATATGCAATTGAGTTAAGAAACAAAAAAGCATCATAAGGATTTTAAATACTAACAAAATACTTGTTCAATTTGCTTGACTTTTGATTTGTGAGATAGTATTATTAGAATAGATAAAATAAAGGATGTTGATAAAATGTTACAAGCAATAGGAATTTTGATAGGGATTTTAATAGTATTATTAGGTATAATAATGATTTATGATGCTAGAATCTTGACAAAAAAGTTTTTTGGTTTTGGTGATCAAAATGAGGCAACAAGTGGATTGAAGATATTAGGTTTTATTGTTGCAATAGTTGGAGGTTTAATAATTTATTTTGTCAGATAGAAAAAGCTAAATCAATTTACAATTTAAATAGTAAATATTCGAACTAGGAAAATGCAAAAAATGTGAAAAATTGCTTGACAGGAAAACTTTAAATGTGCTAAAATAAATCTTGTCAAGTAAATATGCGGATGTGGCGGAACTGGTAGACGCGCTGGTCTTAGGAACCAGTGCCAACGGCGTGGGGGTTCGAGTCCCTTCATCCGCACCAATAACGTTTCTATTTGAATTAATAGAACAGATAAATATAAAATAAAATAATTAAATCGACTTCAGCAAGTCGATTTTTTTCGTACTTGAAATAAAATAAACGACCATATTGAATTTTATGTTACTATATGGTAAACTATATATGGAAAAAATAAGTTGATGTAATACCTATTTTAATTAAAAGGGAGGTAAAAAATGATATTAGAAAATTTTAAATTTCCAGATTTACATTGTAATAGTTGTGATGGACGGTATTCTAGCATAGACGTTCATTTTACAGGTATATGTGACAATCAATGTAAACATTGCATTGATCGGATTACCTGTAAGGATTTTACTACTAAACCTAATAAAGAAAAGATTGTTAAGTCAATCCTTTCAGTTAGTGATAGAGTAGATGATGTATTATTTCTGGGAGGAGAACCATGTTTATTTTTGGACGAACTCATTTATTGTATTGAAGAAATACGAAAAAAATCAAATATGAAGGTATATGTGACAACTGCTGTACCAATAACTTGTTATAAAAACAGGGACAAGTTTGAATATCTATTATCCATTGTTGACGGATTAAATATTTCTGCTCAAAGCTATAAAGAAGAAGATGCTGATAAAATTCGTTGTACAAAGAGCCAATATGATAGACAGGCATTTTACAATTCGCTACCACATAAAGAAAAAATTAGGATCAACCTCAATTTGGTTAAGCCTTGGCTTTCCAATAAAGATGAAATATTAAGATGTTTGCACCATTATGATGATATGGGGTTTGGAACAATTCTTCTGAGAGAACTTCAAAATGCTCCGGACGTATATGTGTCCTTTGAAAAAGAAATGGGAATTAAGCTTCCAAGTGCATACTCATATGGCTGTCAAACACCATTAATAATTTGTGGGGAAAGTTTCAAAGCAAATATCATTTTAAAACGAGCTTGTTTCGTTGTTAATGATACTTGTGAAGCTCAACCTGTTGATCTCTTAAAGGCATTTATTAAAGTCTTTAAGAAAGTACCTAACAACTTTTTTTGTGTCGTTAAAGAAAACGGCGAGATAGGAGGATGGAATTAATGAGAACTTGTGTAACTGTTTTTTCGAGATTATTAACATCTTATAGTTATATGATTGGATTTATTATTCAGAAGTTGTTTTCAAGGACACATACTTTTGATACCAATCATTGTGGGATGCCGATTAGTAGAGGATATGGAGGACATTGCGGATTGAGTTCGCCTGAACCACCAATAACCAATCATTGTGGACAGTCGATTGGTGGTAGTTACAGAGGTCATTGCTAAAATTGAATATTGTCATTGGGAAGTCAGGTAGTGCCTGACTTCTTTCAAAAGGTAAAATTAAAAATAAACTATACATTTTTTGAAAAATGTATTAAAATAAAATAAATTATAAAAATAGAAGAGGGAAAATATGTTAGAATTACCAGAAAAATTTAGGAAAAATATTATTAATAGGTATAATGAAAAAGGAATAGAATGGTTGAGTAACTTAGATAATGTAGTTAATAAATATATTAATAAATTTGAATTGAAAGATGTAGAGTTAATAAAAGATTTAAGTATGAACTTAGTAATATTTGCAAATTCAAAAAAATATGGTGATGTAGTATTAAAAATATGTGCACCGGGAAAGACAGCATGTACTGAAATAAAAGTAATGAAAAAATTTAATATTAGTAATATGGTAAAATGCTATTATTCTAATTTGAAGGATAGAGTTCTTATTCTAGAAAGAATTGTACCTGGGTATTCATTAAATAATGTTAAAGAACAGAATGATAGAATAAAAATATTTTGTAAAGTTTTAAAAAATTATTCAATACCAGATAATAATAAAAAAGAATTTCCGAGTTATGAAGAAAAATTAAAAAATACATTAGAATATTTTTATAGCAATAAAATTGAATATAGTGAATATAATGATATAATATATCTAGTTGAAGAAATGAAAAATTTATATAGTGAAGTACAGAAAATGAACTTAAATAAATATATATTGCATAATGATTTAAATCATAAAAATATTTTAAAATCAGAAAATGGATGGAAAGTGATAGATCCACATGGAGTAGTAGGAGAGAAGCTTTTCGAAACAGCACAGTTTATAAGAGGAGAAATAACCATAAATAAAGCCAATGTAAAAGAGATAAACAAAATAGCATCATTAATATCAAAAGAATTAGGGAAAGATAGAATACTGATTTTAAAATTTTTATATATTGTAACTGTGGAAAAAATAGTTTGGTTTATAAAGGTGAAAGATAATAAAGAAGTAATATCAAATAATATAGACATTGCAAACGAAGTTTTGAAATTAGTAAAAGAAAATGAGTAGATTTTTTCTACTCATTAATTTATTTCTTTCCATCTACTTTCATATTATCCCCATACCTCTTAATCTTTTGAGTAGTAGTCTTTTCAAACTCCTTATCCCTAATCCCAAAACTCTTAATATGCTTGTAATTAGGCAACTTTTTATTAACACTAGAAACAACATCAGAAATAAGTTTCCAAATTTCCTCTTTAGTAGGAACACTACCTTTTAAATACTCTGTAATAGCTTCGAAATTAGGATAAATCTGAGCATTAACATATGTTTCATCATCATCATCTTTGTGAATACCTAAGACAACTGATTCAGAAATAAGAGGATTATCATTCAAATAATATTCAACCTCTTCAGGATAAATATTTTTTCCATTTTTAGTTACAATAACACTTTTACATCTACCAGTAATATACAAATAACCATTTTCATCAATTCTTCCTAAGTCACCTGTATGAAACCAGCCATCAACAATAGTTTGTTTAGTTTTTTCTTCATCTTCATAATAACCAAGCATAATATTAGGACCTTTAACAATAATTTCTCCAACACCTTCATCATTTGGATTATCTATTTTATATTCCACATTTGGAATAGGAAGTCCAGCTGCGTCATCTTTTTGAAAATAATCAGTATTTCCAGCAACTAATGGTGAACATTCAGTTAATCCATATCCTTGCAAAGTTTTTAAATGTAAATTTTTAAAATCAGCAATAATATTTGGATTCATCGCAGCAGCGCCTACAATAAATACTCTTAATCTTCCACCTAAAGTATTTTTTACTTTATTTCTAACAATTGTTTTCATGATTGAAGGTAAACCGCATGAAAGGATTTTCGTCTTCTTTTCTATATTTTTCTGGTAAAGATTTATTCATATTTTTAATAATATTTTTATGAACATTTTCTAATAATAGTGGAACACATAAAATAACAGATGGGTGGAATTCTTGCATGTTTTGTACAATATGTCTTAAACCTTCACAGTGAGCAATACTTGCACCACTATATATTGGCAATAAAAATCCCAAAGTACATTCATATGTATGATGTAAAGGTAAAACAGAGAAGAATAAGTCACTTCTTTTTACTTTTACAATTCCATAAGTTGATAAGATATTTGAGCATATATTTCTTTGAGATAGGCAAACTCCTTTTGCACTACCTGTTGTACCAGATGTAAATAGCAAAATACGTAATTCATCAGGATCTATTTTTATATCATCAAAAGAATGATTACCATTTTCATATAATTTTTTACCTTCATTTAATAAATTTATATATGAATTTTTAATATCCTTTTCTGAATCAAAAGGAACAAAGATTGTATCAGGATTTTCAACTTTTTCAATATTATCTAAAATACTATCTAGATTTTTTGAATCACCTAAAATACAAACTGCTTGTGAAACATTCATAAAATTAATTACATCATGTGGTTGCAATTCTTTATCAATAGGTACAACAATTCCAACAATGGATGCAGCTAAATACGAAACACACCATTCATAAGTATTTTTTCCTATAACTGCAATTCGTTTGTTCAAAAAACCTTTTTTAATTAGACTTGTCCCTAAAGCCACAACATCATTTTTAAATTCAGCATATGTAACTGAATAAATTTTTCCTTCTTTATTTTTTCTTCTAAAAGCAGTTCTAGAACGATGAATATCTCCAGAACGATATAGCATGTCTTTAAAATTAGTAACTTCTTCTGTTTTATGATATTTTTTCTTTAATTGCTCTGCAACTGGTTGTTCATTTTTTTTCATTTCAAATCCCTCCAATCATCTTTTTATGTACTTTTTCATTTTATAATTAATCTTTTTAAATAGTTACTCATATCTATAAAAATTAAAATTTACATTCTTCTTCAAAGTAATACTACCAGTACTATCAATAGAACCTTCATCTGAAGATAGTGGAACATCAACAAAAACCGTACATTTATATTTTTCATCTTGATTATTTGTAACAAAAACATCAAAAGAAAAACTACAATTAATATCTTCTAAAGGGATAGAACATCTATTTAAAAGAGTACCATCATAAGTAATAGGTGTTGAAGTATCAGTAATTGTATAATCGGTTTTAATATTAGAATTAATATAACTAAGTGTAATAGGATTTGCTAAATTATTATATAAAACAGGAGTAGATAAATCTGTCGAATCTTCTGAACTTATAGAAAAATCTAATTTATCCTGAATTTTGTTTTCATCATTTAATTCACTTTTGGCAAAATTATTAATACTCTTAAAATAAAGTGCAGGTTCTCCCATAGATGGAGGTGTTGTGAAATTAATATTTTCAATAGTGACATTTTTTAAAGTGTTTTTAGAAGTTTTTTCTTCTTGAGGTGAGTCTATAAAAAATGCAATATCTGTATATTGATAAATATTTTCTAAAGTATAATTTGTAGTTGATATATTTTTATTTTTTGCATCACAATTACTAAAGAAAACTATTTGATTTATATTAAAAATAGTTTCACTATTTTTATTTGCAAATGGCAAAATTGATTTTTCAAAATTAGTTTTTAATACCATTCTTGAAAGTACTAAAAATGCTAAAAATACTACTAATATAAATAAAGCTAAAGTAATAATACTTAAAACTTTTTTCTTGTTATCAATATTTTTATTGATATCTTCTTTATCATGTACGTTTCTAGCTTTTGCATTTTTTGCTTTTATTTTTTTATCATTTTTATTCATGAATAATTTCATTCCTTCCTAAATGAACAAGTTAATTATAATTGTAAAATATTAGAATTATATATAGTTATAATATTATAAAAATCAAATAAAATCAATACCAAATTTAAATGTTATATCCACATTTTACAAATAAATTTTTAGAAATAAAGATAAACAAAATTTACCAAGGACAAAACTTAAAAAAAGCAGAAAAGTAAATTGACAAAAAAACAATGAAAAGGTAAAATAGTGTTAGGTGATTATAAT
>CALXZZ010000025.1 GCA_944393365.1 uncultured Clostridia bacterium | reverse complement strand
TCAGCTTGTCTCCAAACTGTTTCTGTTTGTGGTTGAACTCCACCTTTTGCAGCTAAAACTGTAACTGCACCGTCAAGAACTCTTAGAGATCTTTGAACTTCTACTGTAAAGTCAACGTGTCCTGGTGTATCAATAATATTAATTCTATTATTGTTCCAGAAACAAGTTGTAGCAGCAGATGTTATTGTTATACCTCTTTCTTGCTCTTGTTCCATCCAGTCCATTGTAGCAGCACCTTCGTGAACTTCCCCTATTTTATGTGTTTTTCCTGTATAAAATAATATTCTTTCTGTTGTTGTTGTTTTTCCGGCATCTATGTGTGCCATTATTCCTATATTTCTAGTTCTTTCTAGTGGGTATGCTCTTCCTGCCATCTTTTATATTTCCCCCTTTCTAATTTTACCACTTGTAATGAGCAAAGGCTTTGTTTGCTTCTGCCATTCTATGTGTATCTTCTTTCTTCTTAAATGCTCCACCGTTTCCAGCTACAGCATCCATAATCTCACCAGCCAATTTTTCAGCCATTGTTTTTTCATGTCTGTTTCTTGCATATGTTACTAACCATCTTAAACCTAAAGTTTGTCTTCTTTCAGGTCTAATCTCTAATGGAACTTGGTATGTTGCTCCACCAACTCTTCTAGCTTTAACTTCAAGAACTGGCATGATATTTTCTAAAGCTGCTTCAAAAACTTCTAAAGGATTTTTTCCTTCTTTTTCTTTTATGATATCAAATGCATCATAAACTATTTTTTGAGCAACTGTTTTCTTTCCATCTAACATTATGTTGTTTACTAATTTTGTAACAACTTTACTATTATAAATTGGATCTGGTAATACTTCTCTTTTTGCTACATATCCTTTTCTTGGCACTATTCTTCCCTCCTTTTTTCTATTGACAGGGGACACTCCTTTACCTCTTGGTCATTTCCATTCAGCTTAAGGAGTATCCCCTCCCCGTATGAATGAATGATCAAAAGTTTTTAGTTTTCCCCATCTTGAATACTTATTTTAAGTATTCTCGGTACTCTGAAAAGTTTTCCTCTTTTCCGTATAGTGCTATATAATCTATTCTAAATTTAAGTACCTTAAGTTTAGTAGAATTACAAGCACCACATTTGATTTGATTAGAGCTAATTATCCATTAAGTTTTTTAATTGATTTCTACTAAAACAAAGTAAATTAGGTATATTGTGCATTTTTGATAAGTAAGGCAAGCTGAAGGCGTACGTTGGTACGTCGAAGTTTGACTTATCTTAGCGAAAATGTGCAAGATGCCTGATTTCATTTGTTTTCGACTATTTTTTTGGTTTCTTAGCCCCATACTTAGAACGCGCTTGCATTCTATCTTTAACACCTGCTGTATCTAATGTTCCTCTAATGATATGGTATCTAACACCTGGAAGGTCTTTTACCCTACCACCTCTAATTAATACAACACTGTGTTCTTGTAAGTTATGTCCTATACCTGGGATATAAGATGTAACTTCATAACCATTAGAAAGTCTAACTCTGGCAACTTTTCTTAAAGCTGAGTTTGGCTTCTTAGGTGTAACTGTTTTTACAACTGTACAAACTCCTCTTTTTTGTGGAGCCCTGTTATTTGTTAGCTTTTTGTTTTTCATGTTATATCCATGTTGTAAAGCTGGTGCAGTTGATTTTGTTACTCCTGTTTTTCTACCTTTTCTTACTAATTGATTAATTGTTGGCACTTAAATTTCACCTCCTGTTATAGTTTAATTGTGTCTTATGACTTTTAGATGTAATATTTTTGAAATATTTGTGTTCATAAAATCAAAAGACCGCTACGGAATTGCATAATTCATGCACTTTATCGTAACGGTTATTATTTTATCATTTTTTGCTCAAGAAGTCAACAAAAACTTGGAAATTTTCCAAGTTTTTCATCTTATCTTAAAATATATCTTTTATCTTGCCCCATCATCATCGTCCCTAGAAGCTTTTGCATCTCTTAATTTTTTATCAATCATATCTTTTGTTTTTAAATATGGATCATTCATTTTTTCTTTATTTCCTTCTTTAGCTTTATCTTCTATTTCTTTATTAACTGATTCTCTAGCATCTAAGTTTGAATTTTGTAATACATTTCTATATTGACTAACAAATTCGTTTCTTCTTTTTCTCTCCTCTACCTTTTCTTCGTATTTTACTACATCTTCATCTTTCATGTGTTTTGTCAATTTTTCTTCCATTCCTGCAGCTATTTTTGAATTAACCTCTTTTGAAATTTCATCATTTCTTCTTGAAGTTAAAATTTCCTCAAGTCTTTGATTATCTTTAGTAACTTCTGGTAAAAATTTAGGTTCTATATCCATATAACTCAAAATTCCATCCCAAACTTTTTTAAATATATTTCTTTTATCCATTATAACATATGTATTTTCGTGTTCTTCTTGTTTTAAAGCAAGTTTTCTCAAGAAACTCTTTTCTCTTCTTTTTAAAGGTCTAACTGGTGCATCTTGTTTCATTTCAGAATTAGATAAATATCCAACAGATGTATCCTCCAATGGTTCTTTCCCTAACATAATTTTCCCATGGCGATTTGATAATTTATCTGAATATACCACTTCAAATTTACTATTTGGTTTTTTAACATATTCCATAACATACTCTTTTGGGTTACTAGTCGTATTTTTAACTCTGTCATCATATTTTAGTAAGATTGAAATTATATTTGGATCAATATTTGCTTTTTTATCAATTCCATATATATTAAAAATATCTTTAACTTGTTTTTTATTCAATACACTTGCATCAACGGTCTCTGTTACTCCATTATTAAGTTCTACAATATATTTTCCTAATCCCACTTCACAAGTTATTCTTTTTATATCTTTATTTTCTTCTCTTGCAATATCTAAATCTATTTCTCCATAAGTTTTTCCTAAGTTAGGTTGTTCTTTCTCAGGTTGTGGTTGAGGCTCTGGCTCTGGTTCAGGTTGTGGCTCTGGTTCAGGTTGTGGTTCAGGCTTTGGCTCAGGTTCTGGTTGTGGTTCTGGCTCAGGTTGAGGTTCTGGTTCTGGTTCTGGCTCAGGTTCAGGTTGAGGTTCTGGCTCTGGCTCTGGCTCAGGTTGTGGCTGTGGTTGTGGTTGAGGTTGTGGTTCTGGCTCTGCCTTACTTTTTGCATTTTTACTAACTAATTTTTCAAGTTCATCATATTTATTATATGTAATTTGCTCATTTAATTTTTTCAAAGCAGATATTTCTTTTAACATTGCAACACTGTTTTTATTGATTTCATCGATTCTTTTTTGTATATTTTCTATACTTTTTTGTGTTATTTCAATCTCTTCTTCAACTGCTTTTGATTTTAGTGATACACCTTGTAATTCAGCTAAATGTTTTTTAGCTGTTTCAAGTCTCGTTTGCGCTTCAGATATATTTTCTTTTTCATTTTTTTCTAAACTTTCTGTTTTTGCTTTTATATCACTTTCTAATTTATTTTTAATAGAAGCCATCTTTTTATAAAAGTCAGTTTCAAGTCCTTCTTTCTTTACTTTCAAATCATCACTTTCTTTTTCTAGCATTTCCTTTTCTTTCATTAAAATACCATACTCAATAGATTCTTTATCCATTGAAAATACTTGATTATTAATTTCAAAGCCCCTATTTAAATTACTACTTAATTTGTCCTCTATCTCTTTTATTGCAGGTGCATTTTCATTTCTAAAATCAAATGCTTCTTTTAATTCATTATAATATTCTTCCATTTTTTACCCCTTTCAGAATACCAAAAATATTCTACATAAAATATCACTTATAAATAATTATAACAAAAAAACATAATTCTTGCAATAGAATTATGTAAATTTTCCACTTTTTTAATAAAAATGTCACATTTCAGTAATATTTGTAATATTTATTCTATATTATGAAGAAAAATAGCATTTATCTCAACTCCATTTAACCTCTAAATCCAATAAATTTTTCAAACTTCTTTCTGCTAACTTCATATATCTTTCTTTTTTATCTCTTATCTTTTTGCCTTCTAATTCTGGTAATATACCAAAATTTGCATTCATTGGTTGGAATTTTTCATTAGATGTAGAAATGTATTTAGCTAAAGCTCCTATTACAGTAAATTCCGAAAAAACTATCTCATGATTTTTTTCTACGTCCCCAAATCCTCGTTTTTGGAAATCTTGCCATCTACTAACTGCATTTATCCCTGCAACTAATCCAGATGAAATCGATTCAACATATCCCTCTACTCCTGTTATCTGTCCTGCAAAATATATATTTTTATTTGTTTTTAAATTATATGTTTCATCTAGCAATTTACTTGAATTTATATATGTGTTTCTATGCATCACACCATATTTAACAAACTCTGCATTTTCTAGTCCCGGTATCATACTAAACACTCTTTTTTGCTCTCCATATTTCAAATTTGTTTGAAATCCGACTAAATTATATATACTTGCTTGTTTATCATCTTGTCTTAGTTGCACTAAAGCATATGGTCTTTTTGCAGTTCTTGGATCATCAAATCCTACTGGTTTTAATGGTCCGAATCTCAAAGTATCTATTCCTCTTTTTGCCATTATTTCTATAGGCATACATCCCTCAAATATTTCTCTTTTTTCAAATTCATGCAATGTTACTACTTCGGCGTTTACAAGTTCTTGCCAAAATCTTTCATACTCCTCTTTTGTCATTGGCAAATTTATATAACTTTGTTCATCACTTTCTTGCTTTTCTAGCCTTTTCTTCCATTGTTCTATCGTTTCTTCTTTCTTTTTCTCTTGGCTATATCTATCACCATAAAATGCTATATCAAAATTGATACTATCTTTTGATACTATTGGAGCTGCAGCATCATAAAAATACAACTTGTCCTGTCCAGTTATTTCTTGGATTTGCTTTGCTAATCCATCAGATGTTAATGGTCCTGTTGCAACTATAACAATTCCTTCTTTAGCTATCTCTTCAATGTCTGTTACTTCTTCATTTATAATTTCGATTAATTCATTATTTTTTATCATCTCTGTAACTTTATGAGAAAATTCTTCTCTATCTACTGCTAAGGCTTGTCCAGCTGGCACGCTTGTTTCATCTGCTATTTTTATCAATAGGGAATCTAATCTTCTTAATTCTTCCTTTAATAATCCACAAGCATTTGTTAATAAATTAGATTTAAAAGAATTGCTACAAACTATTTCAGCTAAATCCTTATTGCTATGTGCAGGTGAAAATTTTTTAGGTTTCATTTCATAGAGTTTTACCTTTACTCCTCTTTTTGCAATTTGATATGCCGCCTCACATCCAGCTAAACCTCCACCTATTACTGTAATATATTCGTTCATCTTTCCTCTCCATTTTCTTCTCTATTATTTTGTTGTCTTTTAAATATTTCTTCATAATTTTCTTTCATCATTTGTTTATCTCTCTTTTTTCTTTCTTCCGCTTCTTTCCTAACCTCATTAATATCATATTCTTCTAGTCCATACTTCTCAATATAGTCCTTTCTAAATTCCAAATAGTTTAGTTTATCTCTAAATTTAGCATACGCATTCTCATCTACGTCAAATGCTTCTTCCATTAACTCTTCAAAACATTGAATTACCTTCCTTAGTGCTTCTATCCTTTTCTCTAAATCCTCTCTTGGCATTTTATTATAACTATCTATACTCTCAATCAAATTTAAATTTAATTGTTTAGCTCTTTTTAAGTTCTCTCTTTCTTCGAATTCCTGATACCCATTTCTTTTCAATTTTATCACACACCTTTGAAAAAAGTATATCAAAAACTTACTTTCATTACAATACCCAATTCTATAAAAACAACTTTTGAAAGTGGCGTCCCCAAACTAACCAAAAATGGTCACTTCGAACCTGTCCCCAAAGTGACCACAGTGACCAAAATTAATTAAATAAATTCATTATTTCTTCTCTTGATAATTTGTTTATAAATGATGTTTTTGTACTTAGCATGTTGTCTACTAATTCTGATTTTTTTTGTTGCAATTCGTATATTTTTTCTTCTATTGAATTTTTTGTTATTAGTTTATATACTTGTACATTATTTTTTTGTCCAATTCTGTATGCTCTGTCTGTTGCTTGATTTTCTGTAGATATATTCCACCATGGATCATAATGTATTACCATATCTGCACCTGTTAAGTTTAGTCCGGTTCCTCCTGCTTTTAATGATATCAAGAATATTTTTATGTCTGAATTACTATTAAATTCATCTACCATTCTTATTCTTTCATCCACTTTTGTGCTTCCTGTTAGTTTATAATATTGAATGTTTTTCTTTTTTAATTCTTCTTCTATTATTGAGAACATAGATGTATATCCTGAAAATAGTAATATTTTGTGTCCTCCTTCTATTGCATCTTGTACTATTTCCATACATTGATTTAGTTTTCCGCTTCCTGCTTTATAGTCTTTAATAAATAGGCTTGGGTGGCAACATATCTGTCTTAATCTTGTTAGTACTGCTAATATTTGCATATGACTTTTTTCATATCCATTTAATTCTATTTCTTGGAATAAGTCTTGTTTTGCTTGCGCCAAGTACGTTAGATAGATATTTCTTTGCTCTTCTTCCATTTCATTATTTAATACTGTTATTGTTTTATCTGGTAATTCTGTCAAAACTTCTTTTTTATTTCTTCTTAGTACAAATGGTTCTATTAGCATTTTTAATTTTGCCATTGCTTTTTCGTCATTATCTTTTACTATTGGTACTTCATACATTGTTTTGAATTGCTTATATGTAAATAAATATCCTGGCATGATAAAGTCAAATATTGACCATAACTCTGCTAATGAGTTTTCTATTGGTGTTCCAGTTAAAGCATATCTTGTGTCTGCTTTTATTTGTTTTATTGCTTTTGCATTTTGTGTATTACTATTTTTTAAATATTGTGCTTCATCTGCTATTATATATCTAAATTGATATTTCTTATCTTTATATAAGTCTATATCTCTTTTTAATAAGTCATATGATGTAATGACTAAATCATAGTTTTCTATTTCTCTTATTTGTCTTTTTCTTTCTGACAAAGTTCCCCTTATTACTAATATTTTTAAATCTTTTGCAAATTTATTTGCTTCATTTTGCCAGTTTAATGTTAGTGAACTCGGTGAAACAACTAGACTTGCTCTTTTAGTTTCTTTTTGGAAATTGCTCTTTTCTTTTCCTTCTTTAACATCGCTTTCATTTACTTTAGAAGCATCTATTTGGTTCTCTTTTTTCACTCTTTCTACATAATCGACAATTACAGATAACATTTGAATAGTTTTTCCAAGTCCCATATCATCTGCAAGTATTCCACCAAATTTATATGAATCTAAAATCTTTAACCATTTAAATCCTGTTTTTTGATAATATCTTAAAACATTATTTAGATTTTCTGGTATTTGAATTTCATCTTCTAAATGGTCTTTATCTAAATTATTTACTATTTCTCTATATTCACTATTTTTTGTTACTTGAATTCCTTTTTTACTTTTTAATAATTGGTTTAGATATAAACTTCTATAAGCAGGTAAAACGACTTCTCCTTTTTCTAGTTCTTTATAATCAATATCCATTCCGGTAACAAGTTTATCTAAAAAGTCAATCTCTTTATTATCTTCTAAGTTTAAAAAACTACCATCTTTTAGCCTATGATATTTCTTTTTTAATTGATATTTTTCCATTATCTTTTGTAATTCTTTTATATCTATATCTAAATCATTTAAATCTATTGATAATAAGTTATTTTCGACTTTTACTCCGATATTGCCAATTTTTGCTTGTCTTATTTGCTTTGTTTTAAATTTTTCAGTAACTAAAACTTCAAATCTTTTCATATATACATTTATATCTTCTGTCAAAAATTCATAAATTTTATCATTATCTGGTAATATAAATCTTAGATTCTTTGTATCTAGCATAAATCCTGTTTTTCTAAATATGTTTAATGCTTTTGTTTCTTGAATCATATTTCTCGGAAATTTTAGTTCTTGTTTTTCATCTAATGGATTAAATTCATTATTTTCATAACAAAATAACACATCTGCAACTAGGTAATCCTGCTCATCAAAATCTAAATATACTTTTACTACTAATTCTTTTGGTTTGTATTTTTCGATTTCTTCTTCTGATATATTTTCGATTGTTATTGCTGCTTTTACTTTTGGCATTATTATTGAAAATAACTGTGTTAATTCTTCTTTTCCTAAAACTATTTCTGTCATATAATTTTGTCTAAAAAATTCTAATAGTTTTAAATTAGCATTTTCAAATTCTTTACTACATCTATATATTTTTTTACTATCTAGAATGTATTTGTATTCTTTTCCTTTTAAAATACTAACATTAAATATTTCTACATTTGGCAAAATTACATATTGATTATCTGATTTCTTTTTTAATGTAAAAGATATTTTAGGGTCCTCATTTGCAAATTCAATTTTTTCATTTAAATAATCTCTTTGAAATTCCACTTGTTTTCCTTGTAATATTTCAAATAAATCATCTATTCCACTATTTCCTAGCAAAATGCTTGTTTCACTTAGTGCTTTTCCATAATAACGATAATTACTGTTTGAATTTGAATTTGCATATTTTATAATTTCTGCATATTTTAATAAAAAATCAAGTAGTTTTTGACTTTCTTCATCAAACATTTCTTTAGTATGTACAAATTGTAGTTTTTCTCCGTATTTATAGAATTCTTTTTCCATCATTCTTGTATAAAATTCTGATAGATTTTTTATCTTATACATTCTTTTATTTCCAATTTTGAATTCTACTTTCATGTCTCCTAAAAATTTGTCATAGATTACTTTAGGTTCTAAGTGAATTGTTCCTTTATTTTTTAATTCTTCGTCATCACTATCAATTCCATCTATTTCTTCGTTATAAAATGTGTTTACCATTTGTCTGAAATTTCTGTATTGCATATTATTATTTGTATTTAGTTTTTCTTTTCTTTCATTTATTATATTTTCTGGCTTTTCATATTTTCTTCTATAATTTTCGTCTTCTGCAAATGCCATAACAGATGCTAATGTGTGCTTGCAAACGCCATAGTGATTATAATAGTCTTGACAATTACAAGTAATGTCATCTATTTCTCCATTACTTACTGATATGTATGTTTTGTATGGTTCAGAGCCTACTACCATTCCTCTTATAGCAAAATTATTACTGTCTTGATATTCTACTTCTATTATTTCAACTCTTCCTAATGATTTATACATTCTTGCTTTTTGTGTTCTTTTTTCTCCAGCATCTTGACACAAACTATCTAATATTTGTTGGCTTACTATCATAATCTCTCACCTATAATTATTTTTTCTTTTTTCTCGGCTAAAGATTATATAATATTTTTCAGAAAAAAGCAAGTAAAAAAGAGGAAAAAAGGACTTAAAAAGTCCCTAAATTCCTATTTTTCTTTTTATCCTGTAGATTAACAGTAATCCTACACTTATTGCTAATACTATTTGCACTATTCCTATTACTATTATTCTGTCATTTCTATCTAATCCTGTTGCTACTGTAATTATCATACTTGATGTATCGTTATCATCTGTCTTATCTACGTCTTCATATCCTGCTGGATTTTCTATTTTACTTAGAATTACCGTGTTATCTTTTTGTCCAAAGTTTTCTTCTCCTCTGTCCCATCTTAATACGATTTCTATTTCTTTGTATTCTCCTGGTTGTATCATTTCTTCTTTTAATGCACCTGTTACTAGTGTTCCATTTCTTTCTTCCCAATGTACGCTATTATCTTCTTCATGGTAGCTATATCCTGCTGGGATGATTTCTACTATTTCTCCTGCCGTTCCTTCTATTTCTCCCTTGTTTGTTACTCTTATTTTGTATGTTACTTTGATGTTTGCTGTTTCTGTATTCTTTCTGTATATATCTACTTTGTAGATTTCATCTTTACTATTTATGTTTTGTGCTCCTCGACTTATTCCATCTATATTTACACTTGCTACCCATTTATCTATTCCTAAATTAAATATTTCTTTTTCGTAATAGTATATTACTGTTATTTTTTCTTCCTCCATCTTTCCTTTGTAATTTTCTGTCTTTTCTACAAATTTATAGTATTGGATGTCTTTTTGCTCTGTTTCGTAGTCATTTCCTACATGTCCCTCTAGTATCTCACTTGGTACTATTTCATATTCTGTTCCTTTTTCTAAGTATTTTACTTCTACTTCTGCTTTTTTTTGATAGTAGTATTTTACTACGATTTCTTCCTCTGTCATTTTTCCTGTACTATTTGATGGTTTTTCTACTAGGTCATATCCTTCAAATTCTTTTTCTTCTGTTTCATAGCTAATGCCTACATATCCATTTAGTTCTTCTTCATCTAATCTTTCACCTGTTTGTTCGTCTATATACTCTACTCTTACCTTTGCTAGTTTTATATAGTAATAGTTTACTTCTATTTCTTCTTCAGTCATTGTTCCTTTGCTATTTTCTGGTATTCTATTATTGCCTTCAAAGTCTCTTGTTACTATCTCATAACCTTCAAATTCTCTTGCTGGTATGTCATATGGATCTCCTACATTTCCTTTGTGTTCCTCTGTTGCTAGTTTCTTACCTGTTGTTATATCTATATGGTTTTCTATTACTCCTCCGGCTTTCTTTTTGTAGTAGTATATTACTTCTATTTCTGCATTATATGTTCCATCTATGTTCTTTGTTATTATCATTGTTCCTTTACTATTTTCTGGTATTTCTACTAGATTGTAGTCTTTTATTTCTTTTTCTTCTGTTTCATAACTATCATTTTCATGTCCTTCTATTATTTCTGCTTCTGCTAATACTTTGTTATCTGTTGTATCTTCTGGTGTATCATCTTCTTCTAAGTATTTTACTATTACTTTTGCTTTCTTTATATAGTAATATTTTACTTCTATTACTTCGTCTCTCTTCATTTTTCCTTCTGCGTTGTTTGGTAATCTACTGTTTCCTTCACTATCCTCTGTTACTAAATCATATCCTTCAAACGTTTTTGCTGGTATATTATAGTAGTCTCCTTCATTTCCTTCGTGTTCGCTACTTTCTAGTAATTCTCCTGTTATTTCATCTATATGTTTTTCAATTACTCCTGCTGATACATGTGCATAGTAGTATTTTACTACTTGCTCTCCTGTTTTATCCATTACTATATTTGCTTCTTCTGGACTTTCTACTAATACATATCCTTCAAAGTCTTCTGGATGTGTTTCAAATATGTCTCCTACTTTTCCGTTTTCTGTTTCTTCTTTTAAGATTTCTCCTGTTTCTCTATCTATATGTTGTACTTTTGCACTTGTGTTTTGTGCATAATAGTAGATTTTTTCTTGTGTTTCTGCTGTAAATGTTCCTGTCTTTTCTTTTGGTTCTTCTACTAATGTATAACCTTCTATATCTTTCTTGTCCTCTGTTACATCAAAAGTGTCTCCTACTATTCCTTCTTTTGTTTTTCTTTCTGATATTTCTTCTCCTGTATTTTTATCTACATATTTTACTACTACTTTTGATGGGATTTTTGTCATTGTGTTTGTTATTGTTGCTTCTTTTTCGTTTGTTGTTCCTGCTTTATCTGTTACTTTTCCAGCTTCTTTTTCGTAATTGAACAGGTCGTTTGGCAATAATTCTTCTTCATCTACTGTATATTGTATCTCTTCTCCATTTTCATTATATTTTGGCAAGTTTGTAAATGTTGCTGACCAGTTATTTTCTTTTGTTACTGCTTTATCTACTACTACAACTTCATTTGTACCATCTTGAGTTTCATTATTTTGTTTTGCCTTTACTTCTAGTATTATTGATACTGGTCTTTTATCATAGATGTTTTCTTGATCTTCCCATTTTTTATTTATTTCTATACTTATTGTATCTGTTGGTTTTATAAATGTATTTGTTATTGTTGTTCCATCTACTTTACTTGTATAGAATTTTAGGTCTCCTGCATTTTTCTCTTTTTCTTCTACTGTGTATTGTATTATATTATTATTTTGGTCATATTTTGGTAAGTCTTTAAATGTATATGTCCATGTGTTTTCATCTGACGTTTCTGCTGTTCCTTCGCTTAACTCATATCTTCGTTCTTCTACACCGTTTCTTTTTAATACAATTATCACACTTTCTGGTCTTCTTTGTGATTGTATCGTATTATCTTCCCAGATTTTTGTTACTGGTATATTTACTAGATATTCCGTTGGTATCTCTTTTGTATCTTCTACTGTTTCTTCTTTTTCTGGTGTTTCTAATTTTATTGTTCCTGTTACTCTGTTTTCTATATTTGTTTGTGTTACATCTATATTTTCATATACCAATGAGATTTCTTTAGTTATATCCATATTATATATGCCATTATCAAAAGTATCTATATCACCAATTTCTTCTGTCCATGTTATTGTTTTATTTTCTTTACTATATGTTCCTCCGTCCAAGTTATATGCTTTACTTTCATCTATTTCATATGGCAAATAGTCCACTATTGCTACTGTTGCTTTTCCTTTGTAGTCTGTTAATGTTGTTTTATAGTTTATTATATAATCAATTGATTGATTTACATTAGTTACTTTTTCTACACTACTATTCTTTGTTACAACTGGAGTTGTTATTATTGGATCTTTTAGTTTATAGTAGTAGATTACTTCTGTTGTTCCTTCTATGTATTTTCCACTTGTTTCTCCTTCTGTTCTTACAAAGTTATATCCAACTATATTTTTTTGTTCTGTTGAATACTCTGTTCCCACTTTTCCACTTTGCTCTTCTTCTGGCACCAATACATCATTTGTTCCTTCTTCTAAATATTTTGCTACTACATTTCCCTTTATGTTTATATTTGTTTCTTTCGTATCTTCTACTGTATCAGTAGCTCCATTCTCAGATAAGTTTATTGTTCCTACTACTCTATTTGTCATTGTTTCTTTACTTGCGTCTAGTCCATTAAATACTACTTTTATATTCTTTGTTATATTTACCTCTTTTGGTTCTCCTTCTTCATATGTGTTTATATGTCCTATATCTTCTACCCATGTTATTGTATGGTCTTCACTATCATATGTTCCATTTGCTATATCTGATTTTCCTTTATCTATTGCATATGGTAAGTAGTCTACTATTGTTACTGTTCCTTCTCCGATATAATCTGTTACTGTTGCATTATAGTTTATTTCATAATTCACTTCATCTGTTGAGCTTGTTATTTCTTCTGTTCCTGTCTTTTCTATACTACTATCTATATTAGAATCTGTTTCTTTGTAACTATTTGTTACTCTTACTATTCCACCAACATTTTCTACTTTTGCGGTATCATAGTATTCTAGTTCTCCAGAATTTGTCTCTCTTTCTACTACACTATAGTTTATTTCTTTTCCTGCATCATCATATTTTGGTAAGTCCTCAAATGTAGTTTTCCATTCGTTATTATTATTTAATACCGCTGTTTTTCCTTCTACATTTTTTCCTTCTGCTGTTAATTGAACTGTTACACTTTCCGGTCTATGACTACTATTTTCTTTATCATCCCATACTTTTGTTACTGGTATATTTACTGTAAATTCTGTTGTAGTTATCCAGTTCGCTGATACTTCATCACTTGTCCTATCTGGTGTTTCATATTCTATATAACCTGTAATAACGTTATTAATGTTTACTGTATCTTGACTTACATCCTTGTAAACTACTTTTATTGTTTTATTCAATGTTACTTCTTTTTCTTCCGTAAATTGAATGTCTTTTACTCTTTCTTCCCATGTTATTGTTTTGCTTGTTTCATCATATCTTCCACCATCTAAGTCTTCTGTTATATTTGTTAGATTTGTATCTAATGCATATGGTAATGTATCTACTAATTTTACTGTTGCATTTCCTTCATAGTCTGTTATTTTAGCTGTATAACTTATATTATATGTTATTTCTTCATTTAGACTGTCTATTTTTGTTGTTCCATTCTTAGTTATACTTTGTTCTTCTTTTGGCTCTATATATGTATGCTCTGGTTCTTCTGGTAATTTTTCATCTTCTTCGTTTTGATTTATATATGCAGTATTCTTAATAACTGTTCCATCAATTAATTTGTTAACTTTTACTTTAAATTCTATTACTTGTTCTGTTTCTTTTTCTATTTCTAATGCTATTCCATTTTGTAAATCTGTAGATGTTTTTCCTATATCTGTTATATTATTTATTTTTATTGAACCTTCTACAAATGTTGTTCCTGCTGGGACTGTATCTTTTATAACAGCTGTTCCTGTTCTTTCTCCATCATTTTTTACTCTTATTCTATATGTTATTACATCTCCTTCTCTAACTTTACTTCCACTTGCTGGATCTGACTCTTTATGTGCTGTTATATTTGCTTTTGTTACGGTGGTTGTTACCTCATTTGTTGGTTCATTATCTACTGTTGCTTGATTTATTAATGTTTTGCTATATTGATTACTTGCTAGTTCATCTACTATTCCCGAAAATACCACATCTATACTTCCATTCGCAGGCACTTCAACTTGTATTCCATCCTTTAAATTTTGCTCTGTATATTCTGTTTCCATGCCTCCTACGTGTATTGGTGTATTGTTATCAAATATTATTCCTGATGGTAACGTATCTATTATTGTTACTTCTTTTGCTAAGTTTCCTTCATTATTTATTCTTATTGTATATGTTATTTTTTCTCCTTCTTGTGCTTCTGTTTTGTCTACCAATTTTTCTGCACTTATTATTGGTCCATTATAAATATTTTTTATAGTCATTCCTTCTATCTGCTTTTTATAATATTTTAAATCACCTGAATTTACTTCTAATTCATCTACCGTATATTTTATTTCCTTTCCTTGATTTTGATATTTAGGTAAATTTGTAAAAGTCCATGTCCATGTATTTTCATCATCTAATTTATTATCACTATTTAATATCTTCTCTGCTACTATACTACTTCCGTTTTTTAATTGTATTTTTATTTCTTTTGGTATAGTATATACATTATTTGTATGATCCCATATTTTGTTTACTTGTATATTAATTGTTTCTGGTTCATATGTATTGGTGATTTTTGTTAAATTTCCTTCTGTTATATAAGAAACTTTATACTTCTCTGGAACTTCTTTTTCTACAAATTTATAAGTAAGTGGTTCTCTGAACTCTGTATATGTAGGAAGGTCAGACACTATTGTCTGCCAATTATCACTCTTCTTCAATATGTATGTATCATATTCTAGGTCATTCTGTAAAAGAGTTATAGTAATTTGCTCTGGTCGAATACCATCTGAATTGTTACCATCATCCCAAATCTTCTCAACAGAAAGATTTGTTAATGGAATCTTTTCATATACAACTTTAATATGATGATCATCCTGAATATTCTCAAATGTATAATTATTAAAACAAGTATTAATATCTTGTGTAGCACCATCGATTGTGACAGATTTTAACATATATCCATCATTTGCCTTATAAGAGATTGTTTCATTGGCTCCTTTTGTAATACCTTCAATATCAGGATCAATCGTCCCATTCTCAACTTCTGTTGTTATTTTTGGTTTTTCAATATATTTTCCATATATCGTCATATCTGCCTGAATCATTTCCACATTAGTAATTTTATTTGTACATGTTTCATCTGTATACCAACCAAAGAACTCATAATTATCTAAATTTTCTTGTGGTGATTTTATATTATATTCACCATAACGAACAACCGAAGCAGTAAAAATTGTTTCATTTGGTTTATACTCGCTATCGCTAGTTAATTGATAATTAACTTTATTTACCTGTTGTCCATAGTTTGTTCCCTGACTACGGTTTGCATTATATCGAATATGAGCTACCCCATCATCTGTTAATGTACATACTGTTAACCTCATTTTATCTTCTACAGTTTCTGACTCCATTGTTCCCATATACCATCCATCTTCTTGTTTCTTTACTGTAGAATCTGGGTATAGATAAACAGATTTGATACCTGACACAGGATATATTCCTTCATTTGTATCCATATCCTGCCACCACCAAACATTTTTAAAATTAGGATCTTCCACTTTCTCACCATGTTTATAAAAATGAAATTCTATATCAAAAATATTTATTAATGAATAATCAAATGGTTGATCACCATTAATAACTTCTAATGTATTTGCTCTAGAGTTCATTCCATCTGAAAAATTACCATTTGCACGAACTGTATATCCATTGGAATTATTACACCAATAATAGATTTTGATATCATAATATTGATCACCCATATATGCAACATTTTCATAAAATACATAATAATCTTCATTTTTACTCGTGTTATATCCAGCCCATAAACGTTTTCCATTTACATCGTTTACAGGTTCAAATCCTTCACCAATTTGAATATTTGTACAATTGTCCATATCAAGCACCGTACTACTCCATGGTTCTGGAATTGGATCAACACTCATAACATAATCTATTGTATCATTTGCATATGTATCAAATGTTTCGGTAGAATATTTTTCTGTACTTCCTTCTATAGTTTCATATTGTTTTTTTACATAAAAAACATGTGAAAAAATCACCAATAAGACCATTATTCCTAATAGAACAACTATAGTTGCTTTTTTCTTTAAATTAGATATGTGTGTACTCCAATTTTCAGTTTCTATATGTTTATTGTTCTGTCTTTTCATTGGTTTTCCCCCCGTTTTCTATAATTATATTGATTTTACTTAAACTATACCTAAATAAATATATTAATTATTATATATATATATATTTATTTATTTTATATTCTTAGAGAATGTATGTAAATACAAGAATTACTGTCGCATTTTTACTTGTTTCGTCTGAATTTACGGAAACTTTGTATTTAATGTCACTTTTGATATATTATTTTTATTTTACATTTGTTTTACATGCTTTTTAATTATTTAGATCTTTACTACGGAAATCTATAAATTAAGACCTTTCAAACTAAAAAAGTTTGAAAGGTCTTAATTTATTTTTTTATTTTTATTAATAATGAATTTTTTATCATCAAGCTTATTATTATCATTACTATTTCCTGATTCTTTTTCTTTTACGTCAGTATCCATAGCAGTTTTTTTTTATTATTTTTAGCATAATATTCTGCTATAAGCTCGTCCAATTCTATGCTCAATTGATAAATTACGCTATAATCCTCTCCATTTTCTATACTTTTATTCAATTTATCTCTTAATTTACAAATTTCATCATCTAACATACATCATCTCTCCTTTTCTTTAATTTATCTTCCGTATATTTATAAATTACCACATTATTTTTCTCAAGTCAAGTATTTTCAATGGTTTTTGGCAACTTTCGTACGACGAGTTTTTATATTTTTCGACATTTTACATCATATAGAAACGGTAAAAATCCTATTTAGAATTTACTACCGTTTTTTCAACATTTTTTTCTTAGCCATTTTTTAAAATTTTTTAACTCTAATTTTCATTTTTTGCCACTTTAATCCACACCTTGTAATTTTAATGTGGAAAATTACTCTTAACTCTAATACAAAATAGAGAAATTTAACAACGCCAAAATACAATTTTTTATAAAAATCTAGTTGGAAAAGAATTAAATTTTAGCAAGGCAAATCACATTTAAAAGGCAAGGGCACATACTCTTTGTATGTAACCGCGTTTTAAATGTAATTTAACGCAGATACAATTGTAATTATTTTTCAACTAATAGTTAGCCAACAACTGAAAGAACCATTTTATCCTCTCTAAAAACTTGCTTTAAAACTTGCTCAGCATACTCCTTTGAAACACTATCAATCTCATCCAAATAATCAAAACTATTAATACCCTTAAAGAAATCTGCTAAAAACATTCTAGAAATATCAGTCACATCATTATATTCCTTAACATATCCACCATAAATCATCTTTCTAATTCTTTCAAAATCCTGTTCATTTATTCCATTTTCCTTTAAACTTTTAACCTCTTTTTTAAATTCCTCATAAACTTTGTCTGGATTACTTGATTGCCCATCAATTAAGACATGTGCATAGATATTTGTAAATTCATAACTTAGTCCTGGTTGAGCATAAATAATTCCATCTTTATACAATCTCTGAAATAAACTCGAACTTCTTCCCATTATTAAATTTAACAATATTTCAATTGCTATATGTTTTTTAACTAAATCTGATTTATTTTGATTACAATTATCTTGAATTGTATCCTTTATCCCTATTGTATATAGTGGTTGACTAACTTCTAATTTTTGCTCAATTCTTTCTTGTACTATTGTTTCTGGCTCTTCAGGATATATTCTTTTTATCTCTCCATTTGCTTTTTTATCAATTAATCTTTTTTTAACTTCTTCAAGCATTTCTTCTGGTTTGAAGTCTCCGCATATAACCATTACCATGTTTGATGGATTGTAAAATGTGTTATAACATTTATATAAAATATCCTTATCTATTTTACTTATTGTTTCAACTGTCCCAACTATATCTATTTTCACAGGACATTCATGATACATTGCATTCATCGCATTTAAATAGACTTTCCAATCAGGAGAATCGTCATACATCCCAATTTCTTGTCCTATTATACCTTTCTCTTTTTCCACGTTTTCATCTGTAAAATATGGATGTTGAACATAATCCATTAATTCATCCATTGCTTCATAGAAATTATCTGTACATTCAAATAAATATGCAGTATGGTCATTTGTTGT
>CALXZZ010000024.1 GCA_944393365.1 uncultured Clostridia bacterium | reverse complement strand
CCACTCCAAGCTTGTGTTAAAATATTTGTTAATATTGCAAAATCCTTACTTGCACTTATTCCTTTTTCTTTTAATTCATCTGTAAATTCTTTTCTTATATCTATTGTTTTTAATCTTTGATTTATCCATTCTTCTGAATATCCTTTTTTTCTATATGTATCTAATGCTCTATTAATTGCTATTTCTGGATCATATGTCTCATCTATTCGTTCTTTTCCAACTTGTGCTAACCATAATTTAAGTGGCTCTACTTTCTTTGATGGTATAGATTGTATCAATCTTAAAATTTGCTCTGTAGTCATTACATCTGTTTCTCTAAACTTACCATCATATGCTTTCATTTTCAACTGGTAACAATTTGTTACCAGTTCACTTCCTTCTTTATTTAGTCTCATTTTCAAAGTTTTCCAATATTTTCTTCCTGCTTGATAATCATTATCTGTCAATACAGCAATTATATCTACAACAGAGAAATACCATTTTTCTTGCTCATCATTCCAAGCCACTCTAACGTTTTTATTTTCAAACAATTTTATGCTATTATTTTCTTCCATACAAATCACCTATTTATTCAAATTTTACTTTTCAAAATATTTATCATATGATAAATATTTATTCAAGGGACTAATACTGTTATATTACTACAATTTACTCATTATTTTTTTAATTTACATTAATAATCTTTAGTTTTCTCACTTTTTATATTTGTCAAATAATTTTTTAGTTTCATATACTTTTACGTAAATTTATTGCAAAATCCAAATTTATGTCATATAATATGGATTAACATTGAAATAAAAATAGAAGGGATGATTCATTTATGAGCAGACTATCAATAAAAGAACTATATAAAAACTCTAAAGAATATGACAAAAAAGAAATCACAATAGAAGGTTGGGTTAAAACCGTACGTGATTCTAAAACCTTTGGATTCATAGAATTAAATGATGGTACTTTTTTTAAAAATTTACAAATAGTTTTTAATAACAACCTAAACAATTTTGAAGAAATTTGTAAACTAACAATAAGTTCTTCAATTAAAGTAACTGGAACTTTTATATTAACACCAGAATCAAAACAACCATTTGAAATACAAGCAAATAACATAGAAATTGAAAATTTATCAGACTCAACATATCCACTTCAAAAGAAAAAACACTCTTTTGAATACTTAAGAACAATTAGTCATCTACGTCCAAGAGCAAATACATTTCAAGCTGTATTCCGTGTAAGAAGCGTTCTAGCATATGCTATCCACAAATTCTTCCAAGAAAGAGGATTTGTATATGTAAATACACCTTTAATTACTGGAAGCGATGCTGAAGGTGCTGGCGAAATGTTTAATGTTAATTCTTTTGATTTAAATAATATTCCTAAAGATAAAGATGGAAATGTTGATTTTTCAAAAGATTTTTTTGGAAAACCTGCACATTTAACAGTTAGTGGTCAATTAAATGCTGAAACTTTTGCAGAAGCATTTTGCAATGTATATACATTTGGTCCAACATTTCGTGCAGAAAATTCAAATACTGTAAAACATGCAGCAGAATTTTGGATGGTTGAACCTGAAATATGCTTTGCAGATTTAAAAGATGATATGGATTTAGCAGAAGATATGATTAAATACATTTTTAACTATGTACTAGAAAATTGTCCAGAAGAAATGGAATTCTTCAACAAATTTATAGATACTGGTTTATTAGACAGATTAAATCATGTAATTTCTTCTGATTTTGCACGAGTTACATATACTGAAGCAATTGCTGAATTAGAAAAACATAATGATGAATTTGAATATAAAGTTTCATGGGGTGTTGATTTACAAACTGAACATGAAAGATATTTATGTGAAAAAATTTATAAAAAGCCTGTTTTTGTTACTGATTATCCAATGGATATAAAAGCATTTTATATGAAACAAAATCCAGATGGCAAAACTGTTGCGGCAACTGACCTTTTAGTTCCAGGAATAGGAGAAATTATTGGTGGAAGTCAAAGAGAAGAAAATTACGATAAATTATTAAAACGTATGAAAGATTTAAATATGCCAATTGAAGAATATGACTGGTATTTAGACTTAAGAAAATATGGTAGTTGTAACCATGCTGGATTTGGTCTTGGTTTTGAAAGAGCAATTATGTATTTAACAGGTATGCAAAACATTCGTGATGTTATACCTTTCCCAAGAACTCCAAAGAATTGTGAATTTTAACAGGGATTAGGGGACGGTCCTAAAAATCCCTCCTTTTAGGGATTTAGGGACGGACCTTAAAATGACAAGTATTAATTTGTAATATTAACACTTGTCATTTTTTTAATTCAATACATTATTACATAATTTTTCTAATCTAACGAAGATTTTCATCATCATCAGATTGAGTTGTTCCATTTTGATTTAATTTTTCTGTCTCATTTACTTTCTCGTCACTTTTTTCATTTTTCAACTCTACTCTTTCCTGAATTTTATTTTTTACTATCTCCAATATATCTAAAGCATCTTCTGAATCTAATTCCGATAGTAAATCCTTTAATTCATCAATTTCTCCTTCTATTTCTGAATTTAATTTTTTACTTTTTTTGCCTTTCTGTTTACCTTTAGCTATTTGAGCTTTAAAACTTTGCACATATTCACCAATTTCATCTTCTGGCACTTTTTTTATCATTTCTTCCAAGTCTTTCAGCTGATAACTAACAATTCCTCTAATTTGTTTTTTTATTTTTTCTATATCTGTAATATCTTTCCCATATATTTGTATTTGGGAAATAAAATATTTTTCTTGTTCGTCTGTTATTTCTTTCATTGCTTCAGATTGGGGAATATCTATTACTCCAACATCATTAAAAGTACTCGCAACATTTTTAGCTATTTCACTCAATATACCCTGCATTAAAATTTCCTTATTATATTTATGTTGTTTTCCATCAATTCCTTTATATACCTTTATATCTTTTATTTGTTCAAACTCTTCTTGAACTAAATCTGGAAATTTACTTTCTAACATTTCTTCTGGAGTAACAACCTTTTTCATTTCAAATAATCTTGTGTTCCCAACTTGTCTAAATTCAATTGCAGCCTTTCTTGCTAAAATTCGAGTAATTATTTCTTTTACTTTTAAGCTTCTATTTTGTTTTTTTATTTCTTCTAATCTAGTCAATATATCAGTATCTCTTATTCCTTTACAATTTACGTACATTTCTTTTAATTCTTTATTTAATTCTTGTTCTTGTTGTCTTTTCTGCTCGATTCTTTCTTCTCTTTCTATTTCTTCTAACCTTGCTTTTTCAGCTTTTCTTATTTCATCATTTGGTATTTGTTCTGCCACTTTTTTTGCTGTTTTTAGACTCATATCAGTTTCTTTGATTATCTCTTTTATTTGAGTCGTATTAAAATCTGTTTTTTCTGCAGTTTCAACTAAAGTTTCTTCTGGATTTTCTATTTGCTCTATATTTGGAATCTCTTTCATTGCATCCATTGCTACTTGATCTTTCAACTTTCCACTTTGCTTTGCTTTAGCTATAATCTCAGTAGCCATATCTGGATTCTGTCTAATAGTATCTAATACAATTTCAAGAGCTTCTTCAAACCCAGTATTTTGGGCAACATTTTCAGCCTTTTCTATATTTCTATTTACTATTTTATTTTTTCTTTCATTTATCATATCTTGAAATTTATTCCAAGCACTCATATATCTCACCTTGCCTTCTCAAATTTATGTATCCAATAAATTATATATTCACACCTCAAAAAAATCAAGCAATTCACAAAAAAGTTACAGAACTACTCGATTTTATATCTATTTTTCCTTATTTATTCAAGGTCCGTCCCTAAATCCCTGAAAACAGGGATTTTTAGGACCGTCCCCTAATCCCTTTTTCCATAGTATGAATCTAGTAATATTTGTTTTAACTCTGTTACTAGAGGCACGCGTGGATTTGCTGTTGTACATTGGTCTTCAAATGCTCTATCAGCTAACATATCTACTTTTGCTAAAAATTCTTGTTCATCTATTCCAGCTTCTTTAAACGTGCTTGGAATATTTAATTTTTTGTTCATTTCTATGATTTTTTCAATCAAACTATTGATTCCCTCTTCTACTGTATCTGCTTTTAATCCTGCCTTTTTAGCTAATCTATAATATTTTTGATCTGCTATAAAATACTCATATTTAGGAAATGATACAAATTTACTTGGTTTTGAGCTATTATATCTTATTACATATGGTAATAAAATTGCATTTATTCTTCCATGTGGTAAATGGAACTCTCCACCTATTTTATGTGCTAATGAATGGTTAATTCCTAAAAATGCATTTGTGAATGCCATTCCAGCTATTGTACTTGCGTTATGCATCTTTTCTCTTGCTAGCTTATTATCTCCATGTTCATATGCTTCTTGTAAATTTTCAAATACAAGTTCTACTGCCTTTTCTGCTAATCCATCTGTGTAATCTGATGCCATATTTGATACATATGCCTCAATTGCATGTGTTAAAACATCCATTCCTGTATCTGCAGTAACTGATTTTGGCAAGCTCATAACTAAGTCTGGGTCTACTATTGCTACATCTGGTGTTAATTCATAATCTGCTAATGGATATTTTTTATTTTTCTCTTTGTCTGTAATTACTGCAAATGATGTTACTTCTGAACCTGTTCCTGATGTTGTTGGTATTGCTACCATTTTACATTTTGTTCCTAACTTAGGAAATTTATATGTTCTTTTCCTAATATCCATAAATTTCAATTTCAAGCCTTCAGCATCTGCTTCAGGATGCTCATAAAATAGCCACATTCCTTTTGCTGCATCTATTGGACTTCCTCCTCCTAATGCAATTATTACATCAGGATTAAAGTTTTTAATTAGCTCTACACCTTTTTTGATTGTATCAAATGATGGATCTGATTCTACTTCACTAAATATTTCTGAATGTACATATTGTTGTCTCTTTCTTAAATGATATAAGATTTTATCTACATATCCTAATTTTACCATTCCTTCATCTGTTACAATAAATGCTCTTGTTATATCTGGCATTTTTTCTAAGTATTGAATTGAACCAGCTTCAAAATATATTTTTTCTGGAATTTTAAACCATTGCATATTAACTCTCCTTTTCGCTACTCTTTTTATATTAATTAAATTTACTGATGATACATTAGCTGTTGTTGAATTTCCACCAAATGAACCACATCCAAGTGTTAATGATGGCATATTTGTGTTATATATATCACCAATTGCTCCATGAGTAGATGGAGAATTTACAATTATTCTTCCTGCTTTCATAGTTTCTGAAAATCTTAATATTGTATCTCTATTTTCAGAATGAATAACTGCTGAATGTCCTAATCCACCAAATTCAATCAATTGTTCTGATTTTTTTATTCCTTCATCTTCATTTTCAACTATATAATATGTTAAAACTGGGCTTAATTTTTCTTTTGAAAATGGATATTCTCTTCCGATTCCTTCCTCATATACAACTATTACTTTTGTGTCTTCTGGTATCTCAAATCCTGCCTCTTTTGCGATTGTATATGGTGATTGTCCTGGAACATGTGATTTTAATTTATACCCATATTCTTCTGTATAATCAAACATGCTATCTTGTAATTTTTTCTTTTCTTCTGGATTTACAAAATAACATCCTGCTTCTCTCATTAATTTTTCAAATTCTTGATATATGTCTTTATCAACTAATACTGCTTGTTCTGACGCACATATCATTCCATTATCAAATGCTTTAGACATTACTAAATCATTTACTGATGTTTTTAATTTTGCTGTTTTATCAATATAGCAAGGTACATTTCCAGGTCCTACTCCTAATGCTGGTTTTCCACAAGAATATGCTGACTTAACCATTCCTGTTCCACCTGTTGCAAGTATTAAGTTTACATCAGGATGATTCATTAACATTCTTGTAGCTGTTATTGATGGCTCTTCAATCCATAATATACAATTTTCCGGAGCTCCTGCTTTGATTGCTGCATCTCTTAAAATTTTTGCTGCAGTACTACTTGATTTTTGTGCAGATGGATGAAATCCAAATATTATTACATTTCTTGTTTTTGCTGCTATTATTGATTTAAACATTGTAGTAGAAGTTGGATTTGTAACAGGTGTAACCCCTGCAATTATTCCTACTGGTTCTGCTATTTCCACATATCCTTCTTCTTCATTTTCACTAATTATACCTACTGTTTTTTCATATTTAATACTATGATATATATATTCTGTTGCAAACATGTTCTTTGTTATTTTATCTTCATATATTCCTCTTTTTGTTTCTTCTACTGCTAATTTTGCAAGTTCCATATGATGTTCAAGACCTGCCATTGACATTGCTTTTGTTATTTTATCTACTGTTTCTTGGTCTAATTTCATGTACTCCTGTGATGCTATTTTCGCTTTTTCTACAAGTTCATTTATCATTTTTTGAACTTTTTGTTCTTCTTGTGCGCTTACTTCTGCCATTTACTTCGCCTCCTATCTTTAGTTTAACCACTTCAATTATATATTATTACTAAAAAATGTCAAGAAAAATCATTCTATTTTTCTCGACATTTTTTATTCTGCAATCTTAGCCATTTCATAAATAAAATTTTATAATTTGACTTTAGTTATTATATAAATAATTTTGTGGGTTTACATGTTCTCCATTTACTCTAATTTCTAAATGTAAATGAGGTCCTGTTGAATTTCCAGTAGAACCAACTGCTGCAATCACATCTCCTGCTTCAACTTGTTCACCAACTTTTACATACATTTTACTTGTATGAGCATACCAAGTTTCAACACCATTTCCATGGTCCACTTTTACTAAATTACCATATGAACCATCATAACTTGCAGATATTACAGTACCTGCTGCAACAACCTTAATTGGTGTTCCTTTCGTTGCCGCAATATCTAAACCTGTATGTGTTGATTTTCTAATTCTACTATTTGCGCCATAACGTGATGTAATTCTTCCATCAATTGGCGTTACTGCCAATTTTATTCCATTAATATCTGGAAGGCTATTTATTCTTTCCTCTTCCTCTTTTTGCTTTTGTTCTTCCTCAATTTTTTCAGCAACTATAGTCTGAGTTTCAGTTTTAGCCACTTCTAATTCAGAAGTATTAACCTCTTCTTCATTTTCAGTATATTTTTCTATAATTGTCAAATCTACATCTTGTTCACTATTATTTTCTTTTATTTCATTTACAATTTCTTCTGCTTCTTCAATTGTGTTAACAGATTGTATTGTTTCATTTTTATATGCTACATCATAATATTTATATGTTACAACTACTTCATCTTCGATTTCAGTTGCAATTTCTTTTTCGTTTGTCTCAAGTGTTCTATTAATAAGTTTTAACTCATATTCTGGCTCTTCAGATAAATTTATACTATCAACATTTTTTGTTTCTCCACTAATAATTTCATTTTTCAAATTTTCTTCAAATGATTGTATATTTTCTATATATCCTAATTCTTCACCAGATATGCTTACTTTATAGACTGGTCTATATTTTATTAGTACAATCGCGATTATAAAACCAAAAGCTATAATAGCAATGTTAAAATACTTCATAACTTCTTTAGTATAGTATTTTAATTTATTTTTTAAAATAAACTTCACTCTCCTTTTAATGTTTTTTTAACGCGACTAAAGTATATTATACTATATATTCTTTACAAAATCAAATTATGTATACATATTTTTATATAATTTGTCAACTTTAGCCTTAATTAATCTTTTTTAACTATGCTTTTCCCATATTTTTCTCGCATTTCCTTATTTTTCCTTGTTTTTTCTTACTTTTTCTTCATAAGTACTTGCAAATTTTTTTGAAATAATTTAACTTATAGGTTATATATGCGTTTTTAGTTTCTGTAAATTTAAACTATAAAATGCTATTATATGCATATAATAAAAATAGGAAGGTGATAAAAATGGCTTTAGATTATACAGTAATCGGTCAAAGAATTAAACAAGCAAGACTTGCAAAAAATTTAACTCAAGAAGACTTAGCAGAAAAAATTGATATATCAGTAGCTTTTTTAAGCAGAGTGGAAAGAGGTAATTCTCATATAAATTTAAAAAGATTAAATCAATTATGTGGTTTATTAGATGTAACAGAAGGTTATCTTTTAAATGGTGCATCTAGTAACTCTAAAGAATATCTTGATAGGGAATTTGCAGATTTAATTAAAAACTGCTCTCCTGCAAAACAAAAATTAATTTATAATGTTGCAAAAACAATTGCTGATACTAATTTAGATGAAGAATAAATTAATATATTAATTTTTTAAGTAATTCTGAAATTTATTTATTGAAAATATTCAATAAATATTAAATTCAGAATTATTTTTTATGCACATATATATTTATTTTTTATTATTTATAACTCCAATGTCAAAATTATGTTATTTTCTTGTACATGATATTTTATGTGCAAGAGTTTCTTTTATATAAATTTTATCTATTTTTGTAAAATTATATCGTGTTTACGCCATTTTTGTCGTACTTTTTTCATTTTCTATATTGTATAATATTTTTATACTTTTACTATGGAGGTAAGAAATGATTCGTCAATATAGATTACAAAATAAATTAACTCAAGAAGAATTAGCTGAAGAAATTGGTATTAGTTGGCGTCAATTACAACGTTTAGAGCATAACGAAGAAAAAACTAGAATTTCTACTTTCAAAAAAATTGTTAAAGTTCTTAAAATTCCAGATGATGAAGTTTTAAGATTTATAAAAAATAAATAATGTTTACAATCCTTATTTTAAACACCTAAAATTTTCTTTTATAGAAAATCATGGTGTTTTTATTTTTTGTTGCGAAAGCAACAGTCTTTTTCTATTTTTATTATTATGATTTTGTTAAATCAAATTTAGTTACTGTTATGAAAATTATTGTATTTTTTATGCAGTAACAATTCGTGGGGACCAGCAAACTACAGTCTGTTATATTATATTTATACTATTTTAGTTAATTATTTACAGACTGTGTGATGCTGGGAGTTACAAATAAAAAATACAATAATCTTTCATTTGTTGCAAAAGCAACAGTTTTTTCTTTATTTTATAATTATGATTTTATTAGATTATTTTTTACAAAATTCTCTATTTTCATTGCATAACTTTTATAGCTGTGTTATGATAAAAAACGGTGGATTTGTCAATACTATTTAAGACAATAAATTTAAATTGAATAAAAAACAAATATAAGGAGGTATATTATGAAATTTGAACAATGGAATGGATTTACACTAGGAGATTGGCAAGATGAAATAAATGTAAGAGATTTTATACAAAAAAACTACACACCATATGAAGGAGACAGTTCTTTTTTAGCAGGTGCAACTGAAAAAACAAAAAAATTATGGGATGAAGTTTTAGAATTATATCAAAAAGAACATGATTCAGAAGGTGGAGTATTAGATATTGATACAAAAACTGTATCTACAGTTTCTAGCCATGAAGCCGGATATATTGATAAAGACTTAGAAGATATAGTAGGACTTCAAACTGATGCACCTTTAAAAAGAGCAATCATGCCTTTTGGAGGAATCAGAATTGTAGAAAAATCATGTGAAGCATATGGAAGAAAAGTAGATGACGAAGTTGAAGAAATCTTCCATAAATATAGAAAAACACACAATGATGGAGTATTTAGTGTTTATACACCTGATATTAGAGCTGCAAGAAGTTCTCATTTATTAACAGGATTACCTGATGGATATGGACGTGGAAGAATCATTGGAGATTATAGACGTGTTGCTCTATATGGTGTTGATGTTCTAATAAATGAGAAAAAAGATGAATTAGAAGTTTTAAATGTTGATGAAATGACTGAAGAAGTTATTCGTGAAAGAGAAGAAATTAGTGAACAAATTAATGCTCTAAATGAATTAAAAGTTATGGCTTCAAAATATGGTTTTGATATTTCTAAACCTGCAAACAATGCAAAAGAAGCTGTTCAATGGTTATACTTTGGATATTTAGGAGCAATAAAAGACCAAAATGGTGCTGCAATGAGTTTAGGAAGAACATCAACTTTCTTAGATATCTATTTTGAAAGAGATTTAAAAAATGGTGTTATAACTGAAGAAGAAGCACAAGAAATTATGGACCATTTTGTTATGAAATTAAGATTAGTACGTTTCTTAAGAACACCTGAATATAACGAACTATTTAGTGGAGATCCAGTTTGGGTAACTGAAAGTATTGGTGGTATGGGAATTGATGGTAGAACACTAGTTACTAAAAACTCTTTTAGATTACTACACACATTAGAAAATTTAGGACCTGCACCAGAACCAAATATGACAGTTTTATGGTCAACAAGACTTCCAGAAGGCTTTAAAAGATACACAACTGACTTATCTATAAAAACATCATCAATTCAATACGAAAATGATGATTTAATGAGAATCACTTTAGGAGATGACTATGGAATCGCTTGTTGTGTATCACCTATGAAAATTGGTAAACAAATGCAATTCTTCGGTGCAAGAGCAAACTTAGCAAAAACTTTACTATACGCAATCAATGGTGGTAGAGATGAAATGTCAGGAAAACAAGTTACACCAATCTTTGCACCAATAACTTCTGAATATTTAGATTATGACGAAGTAATGACAAAATTTGACCAAATGATGGATTATGTTGCAAGAATTTATATAAAAGCATTAAATGCGATTCATTATATGCATGACAAATATTCTTATGAAGCAATTGAGATGGCATTACATGATAGAGAAATATTAAGAACAATGGCTTGTGGTATAGCTGGATTATCTGTTGTAGCAGACTCACTATCTGCAATAAAATATGCAAAAGTTAAAGTAATCAGAAATGAAGATGGACTTGCTGTTGATTATGAAGTCGAAGGTGACTTCCCAAAATTCGGAAATGATGATGATAGAGTAGATCAAATAGCAGTTGATATCACAAAGAAATTTATGAATAAATTAAGAAAACATCAAACATATAGACATTCAAAACACACTTTATCAATATTAACAATAACTTCAAATGTTGTATATGGTAAAGCAACAGGAAACACTCCAGATGGAAGAAGAGCTGGAGAACCATTCGGACCAGGAGCAAACCCATTACATGGAAGAGATACAAATGGAGCTTTAGCAGTAATGAACTCAATTGCAAAATTACCATTTGACTCAGCAGAGGATGGAATATCATACACATTCTCAATAACACCTAGAACACTTGGAAAAACAGAAGAACAACGTGTTACGAACCTAATTACAATGCTTGATGGATATTTTAAACAAACAGGGCATCATATAAATGTAAATGTATTTGATAGAAGCCTATTAGAAGATGCAATGGAACATCCTGAAAAATATCCACAATTAACAATAAGAGTATCCGGATATGCAGTACACTTCACAAAATTAACAAGAGAACAACAATTAGACGTAATACACAGAACAATACACGAGAAAATCTAGACAGGGATTAGGGAGACGGTCCATAGTCATATGAAAGGAAATTTATCATGAATAATACTAACAAAGATTTACAATACTACGCTAAAGTTCACTCAATAGAATCTTTTGGAACTGTTGATGGTCCTGGGATTAGATTTGTATTATTTTTACAAGGTTGCCATCTTCAATGCAAATATTGCCATAATCGTGATACTTGGGACATTAATGGTGGACATTATCAATCATTAGATGAAATATTAGATAAAATTTTGCGTTACAGAAACTATATTCAGCCAGACGGTGGAGTTACTGTAACTGGTGGAGAGCCATTACTTCAAGTTCATTTTTTGATAGCTTTATTCACTAAATTAAAAGAATATAATATTCACACTTGTATTGACACCTCTGGTATGGTTGCTTTAACTGATGATGTTAAAAAACTTCTAACTTTAACTGATTTAGTCCTATTAGATATTAAGCATATAGATAATGAAAAATGTAAGTCTTTAGTTGGTGTTGGAAATAAGTTGGAATTAGAATTTGCAAATTATTTAAGTGATAATAATATCCCTGTTTGGATTAGACAAGTTTTAATTCCAGGATATACTGATGATACTAATGATTTACTACAATTAAAAGTTTTTATAAATTCTTTGTCTAATGTTCAAAAAGTTGAAATTCTTCCATATCATAGTATGGGAAAATATAAATGGGAAAAGCTTTGTCTAAAATATGAATTAGATGGTGTAAGAGATGCAAATAATGATGATGTTCAAAGAGCAAAAAAAGTTCTGGGAATTACCTAGAACTTTTTTTGTATTAATTTTAGTGTGTTTGAGTTTTCGAATTTTATTTAATCAGAGAAAAACATTTCTAATAATTCTCCGGTATTATAAGCTGTAAAAACATCTGCATGACATGAATGTTCTGCACCTAAAAATTTCACTAACTTATTTGCAAGTTCCTTATACTCACCACTGATTTTTTTAAGTGAGTCTATAACCTGATACCAATCTTTTAATACATCAATATCACTTATTCCTGCCATCATGCAAACAAAACAAAATTGTAAGGCATCATCTGGATATATCTCGAAATTGTCTTCATTGATATAATATTCCCTTTTTTCTAAAGCTACTCTTACTTTCTGTCTAAAATCAAACAATTTTCCAAAGAGTTTCTTTTTTTCTTTGGCATAAACTGTATTGACTTTTATTATTCCACCTTCTTTTTGTGCATCAATCAGTTTTTCTACAACCCTCTCTTCATGAAACGACCGTATCATCTCTTTAAGTCTTTCTTCTGGTTTCATTATTTACCTCCTATATCATTTATAGTTATAAATTGATTTTTACTCAAACACTTCAACCAATTTATGTCCACTATTATAATACAAAACTTTCAGAATTTCAAGTTTAATCAGTAGTCTATTCTAAAATTAAATTAAACTTTATCCTTAAATCAAAATTAAAAGTCCGTCCCCCAATCCCTAAAAAGAGGGATTTTAGGTCCGTCCCCTAAATCCCTCTTTACATTTCTAATAATTTCAAATCAACATTTTCCATCTTATATTTTCCATCAACTAATTTAAAATCAACCAAAGTATTTTCCAAAGTTTCTTGATTTTGTCTTAAATCCGTTGAAAAATATAACTTAATTTGTGGTATTTCTACTTGATTTTTTACTATTTCTTTAAAACATTCTGCCATATGCTTTTCATCTTCACAAATAAGTATTAATTGAGGCATACCACTAAATCCTGAATCTCCTGGTACAAAGTTTTCATAGAAATCTTTATACAATCTCATTTTTTCAACTAATTTCTTTTGCCAATCTTGTTCTCTTCTTACTACCTCAAAAACAAATTGTATTGACTTTCTATTTTTAGTTAGTTTAACAGCTCCACCTGTTGCTTTGAATAATTTACCTGCAGATTTTGCAGTTATTGCTGGTTTTACTATATAACTATCAAATGCCTTTACTTTTCTTAAATATGCAATAATTGTTTGGTTTCCAGCCAATCTTTTCTTAATCATTGGAACTGGTTTTGTATTATCTGATGGTTGCCATTTACATTCAATTTCCTTTGAATTTAATAAATATTTTCCCATCTTCTCTAAGCAATATATACGATAAATTCCCTTTCCTTCATCAGATGTAAAATAATATCTTGTCAATATCTTTGATTTTACTAATTGGTCCAATTTATTATTTAATTTGTCTTGTGATTTAGGATCAATTCCTTTAATCTCTAACATTTGATATAATTGTCTTGAAGTAATAAATTCAAATTCATTTACTAATTCTAAGATTGCAAAATGAATTTCATTTATATGTCCAATGTTAATCTTATGTACAATTTGATTCATTGAAACATATCCATCTTTACCATCAAATGTTTTAATTTCTCCTTCTCTTATTGCAAAAGGTGATACTTGTGCTTTAATTTGGTTATCTTCAACCATTTTAATTCCCCCTTAAATAATTAGAATTTTCTATCTATAAATTGATAATTTTATTTTCTTCTTTTGTTTATCTATTTTCTTTATATAGACATCAACTACTTGTCCATATTCTAATCCTTCTTCATATTCTGACATACCAACTAAATTAGGTGTTAATTCAATAAATATGCCATTTTTATTTTTTTCTGTTTCTCTAACTATTCCTTTTGCTTTTGTGCCTTGTTCAAATTTTTCTGCATTTTCTTCCCAAGTTCCAAGAGTTTCTTTATATGATAAAATCACTTTACCATCATCTCTATTTATAGATTTTACCACAACTTGGACTTTTTGTCCAATTTTTAGCCTTTCAGAAGGACTTTTTATTCTTGCTATTGATAAATCTTCAATATGTGCTAAACCTACTACTCCTCCTCCAATCTCTATAAATGCCCCATAAGGTCTGATGTTTTTAACAATTCCTTCTACTCTTTGCCCTACTTGTAATTCATTTTTCACCCAATTCAAAGCATCTTGTTGAACTTCTTTTCTGGACAAAATCACATTATTTTTATCTTGCTGAACATCTTTTATTCTGAACTGAACAAATTTATGAACTTTTCCTGTACATAAATTTGTTTTTGGTAATCCAGTTTCCTCAAGATTTATAGCTTCAACTTCTTCTCTTGGGATTATTCCAGTAATTCCTTTTCCTAAGTTTATATGTAGATTATAATTCTCATCACAACTTTTAACTAGTCCCTGCAAGGTTGTTTGATTTTCTTGACAGTCCTTAATATCTTCTACTGTATCTAATTTTGTAATCTCGTTATTCCATCCTTCTGGTATAAATTTAAATGTATTCATTTGTTATTTTCTCCTTATTCTTTCGTTTGTTCAATTATATATTTTTTGATTTTATTTTTCAATATTTTGCATTATTTTTTTAAAATTCTTTTAACTTCATTTTGATTCAAAAATCTCCATTTTCCTAATGGCAAGTCTTTTACATCTATTCCTGCTATTTTGCTTCTATGCAAAGCTAAGACTTTATGACCTACCGCTTCACACATCTTCCTTACTTGTCTATTTTTCCCTTCATGAATGGTTATTTCTAATCTTGATTGATTCTTTTCTTCATCTATTTTTAATATTTTTACTTTAGCTGGCTTGGTTATATATGTCTCTTTATCCTCTATTTTTACGCCATCTCTTAATTTTTGTACCGCTTCATTAGATATTTTTCCCTTAATTGTAACTGTATATGTTTTATCTATTTCATGTTTTGGATGTGTTACTTGATATACAAAATCCCCATCATTTGTTAAGATTAATGCTCCTGATGTATACATATCTAATCTACCAACAGGAACAATTCTTTCTTTAACTTTGACTAAATCTAAAACTGAATCTCTACTAAATTGGTCTTTTACTGTTGTAACATATCCAATAGGTTTATTTAACAATATATAAACAGATTTATTATCATTTTGAATTTGTTTATTATTATATAATACAACATATTTTTGTGGATTTATTTTTGTTCCCAACTCTGTTACAACTTTTCCATTTACTTTTATTTTTCCCTGAAGTATTAATTCCTCAGCTTTTCTCCTTGATGTGATTCCACAATCCGCTATAAATTTTTGTAATCTCACTTCTTCCATTTAATTTCTTCCTTTCGAGAGAGCAGGGATTAGAAGATGGGCTTAAATCCCTGATTTTTTAGCTACCTTAAAGATTAATTTAATAATTTATGAGTTTAGAATGCGAATGGAATTATAGTAAAAATTCTTTACTTATAAAATAGGAGAATCTCAAACTTGCTTTGAGAGGTGCCTATTTTATAAGTTTAGAATTTATCTATAATGTAATGTTAGCCAAGAAACGATATAAATTATTAAATTAATCGCTTCATATACTCCGGTAATTCCGCTTCTAACTTCATTTTTTTACCTGTAATAGGATGTCTAAATTCAAGACTTTTAGCATGTAAAGCCTGTCCTTTTATCCCCCACTTATTTTTACCACTAGAATATGTACTATCACCTATAATCGGATATCCAATTTGAGCTAAATGTACCCTTATTTGATGTGTTCTTCCTGTTTCTATATTTACCTCTAATACTGTATAATCTTCAAATCTCTTTAATACCTTAAAATGCGTTATTGCCTCTTTACCTTTTTTGGTAACTGCCATCTTCTTTCTATCTTTGTCACTTCTTCCAATTGGCATATTTATTGTTGCTTGATTTTCTTTCACAACTCCTCTAACAATTGCAATATATGTTTTTTTAACTTCATGATTTTTTATTTGTTCACTTAAATTAATATGTGCCTTATCATTTTTAGCTACAACTATAATTCCAGATGTATCTTTATCAAGTCTATGCACTATTCCCGGTCTTATTTCTCCACCTATTCCAGATAAAGAATCTTTACAAATTGCCATAACTGCATTTACAAGTGTACCATCTGGATTCCCATTTGCAGGATGCACTACCATACCTTTTGGTTTATTTACTACTATAATATCATTATCCTCATAAATTATATTTAATGGTATGTTTTGTGCTTTTAACGAAATCTCCTTTGGCTGTTCTTCTTCCAATGTAATTTCATCATTTTCTTGCACTTTATATGATGGTTTAACTTTTTTATCATTTACTTTAACCTTTTCTTCTGAAATTAACCTTTGTATTGCAACTCTTGATAAATCTTCATTTTTTTCAGACAGATAACTATCAATTCTTTTATTTTCTTCTTCTTTTTCTACAATAAACTTTTTCACTTTAACTTCCTCATCTCTATATTACTCTCTCATTTTAGACTAATTCTTTTCTTAAATAAAATTATAACTATTTTTCAGTTTTTCTTCTTAATTCTTTTGCAGTAAAATAAGTGAATTTTCCAACAACTAAAATCCAACCAACTAAAACCAATATATCTGCTATGTTAAACATTGGTAACCAATCTATTTTACTAATGTTTATCCATTCCAACACATATCCTCTTACAATTCTATCTATCAAATTAGATATTCCGCCAGCGATTATAAAACTAAGAAATACTTTCAATACCTTATCAATAAACTGATTTTGTGACAACATAAATCTAATAATAATAACTATTATAATTAGATTAGTAACTATATACATCATCCCTGAATTTGGATCTTCTTCAGATATTGAATAGGTATTTTGTTCAATATTTATATTTCCTACTTTTTGGATAATGATTTTTGATATTTGGTCAATTACTATTATTGCAATAATTATTGAAATTATTGCAATATCGAATTTATTAATCTTTTTTACGTTTTTCAATTTGATTTTAACTCCTTCAAAGTAATTAATTAAATTTCAAATAACTTAAGTGAAGATATGTCCCCAAATGGACAAAAATGTCCAAACGGAAACGTCCCTAAACGGACACTCTCTCATAAATTACAAAATAATCATCTTTGTATAATTCTTTATAATGTGGATCATGCGTTTTCGTTATTATCATATTCATTTTAGAATTTCTATATGTTATTACATGTGTTATATCATATTTTTCAAATACATCTTCATAAAACATTCCAATACTTGATGTATCTATAAAATCCATAAATATATCATCTACTACTTTTCCGTTAAATTCTGGTGAATATAAATCCGCTCTTGAATCTATAAACACTGGTATTCCTCTAAACAACATATAACTTCCATAATTGTATTCGTTATAAAATCTTGCTGTTCCTAAATCAATGTTCTCTAATATATAATCACATGCTGCAACTGGATATGCTGTTTCATCTATATATGTGTCATCAAATTTATCTTTAGCAAAATAATAACTTAAACTTAAAACCACTAACGTTAATAAAGTTATTCCTATTTTATTTGTTAATACTTTTACTGCATTTTTATCTAAGTCTTTACTATATATTCTAACCATTTCCATTAGCAGTTTTCCTAAAACAACACTTCCTATTATTGCAAACATTGTTATTTGTCTTCTAGAATCTAACATTAGGTACAATAATCCACCAATCATAAATAAATCACATAATCGTATTTTTGCCTTTGTAAATGTTAAAACTGCTAAAAATAAGATTATCGCACACATAGCATCGACATCATCAGATAATGTCATTGGTAAATGCTCATTGATATTTTGTGTTGTATTTCCTTGCATTGTTTTATATAAATATGTGTAAGGTGTATCTCCTATTGGCGTTAATAACCCTGTAAATAGGCATATAATCATTACTAAAATTAACCATTTTACATTTTTATTTTTTACTAATTTTATTTTATATGGATTTTGCAATTCTTTTGTTCTTTTTATTTTTACCTTATCTACTTTTTCTTCTAATTCTTTTAATTTTTGTTTTAATTTTTCAAGTTTTTCGTTATTCTTTTTACTCTTTTCTAAAACATTTATTTTATCTTTTAAGAAAAATATTTTAACTTTTTTATAAAGTATTGTATCTGCTAACACCGCAATTATATATTCTGCAATATATGGCAAATACAATACAAAATAGAATGGATATACTGCTGAATGTAAATTTGCAATTAATATTGGTATTATAATTAGCCCTACTGCATATCTCTTCTTTTTTGTTTCTAGAAATTTCTCTATTAAGAATATTGTTAATATAAATAATATAAATGTCACCAATTGGGCCCTTGCTGCAATATATCCTCTTATTACATACATTACCCCTATTGTAATAAAAAATGAGAAAAATTGATTTTTAGCAATTTTCGTATTTACTAGATATATAGACCAACCTAATATTACTGATAATATACATGTTGCTATATAAATGCCTGTAAATCCAAAAAATGTATATACAAAATATGTTATCAAATCATAAAGCCAATGTGGGTAAGTATATGGTAAATCTTCATGCCAAGAAAATGGATCTTGCATGTCTATCCCATAATTTGCAATATGTTCTCCGATTTTTATAGTATAAAATGTATCATTTTGCAATGTTACAGGTGTTAATGCAATACAAACTATTGCAATTAAAACAAGTGCAATAATTGTAAATTTAGTAGTTGATTTCATTTTCTTTTTATCCATCTTTTCATTCTTTGTCATATACTTCATCCTTTCACAGTTTACTTTTGTTATTAATTTAGAATATTATATTAAAAAATTTTGC
>CALXZZ010000023.1 GCA_944393365.1 uncultured Clostridia bacterium | reverse complement strand
ATAGATGGTCAGGCTGGTCTAATGAGTTATTCTAGTCTGATTTTTTACAGCCTAACCATCGATAACATACTAAACATTATCGTGTTATTAATATTAGCGGCAGTATCAATAGCAACATTGACAGGAGAGAATGGGATATTGACAAGAGCAAATGAAGCTAGAACTCAAACAGAGGAAGCAAAAGAAGAGGAGCTAAGAAAATTAACAGCATTAGAGGCAGCAACAAATATAGAGGATACAGAACATACTGAAACAATTTTAAATGAAGAAACTGGAACAGAAGAACCAGTAACAGTAACAATCCCAGCAGGATTTGCAGTGTCACAGGTAGAAGGAGAAAATAGTATAGAGGATGGACTTGTTATCATAGATAAAAATGGAAATGAATTTGTATGGGTTCCAGTAGACTATAGCGAGTTTCAAAGAAGAGCAGGATATTATAACAGTAATCCACAAACTTTAACATCTAGTTATGGAGAAGCTGATAGTACAGGAAATAATACAGGATATACAGAAAGTGAAACAACTAAAAAAGAAGCACAAGAAATGTACCAAAGTGTATCTGATAATGGAGGATTTTATATAGGAAGATATGAAGCAGGAAAAGATAATAGTGGAAATGTTGTAATACAAAAAGGAGTAAATGTATATAATAATGTACCATGGTCAAAAAATAAAACAATGAATGAAGAAGCAGAAACAACAAATACTCAAGATGGAGCAATAGAACTTGCAAGAAATTTTGATACAGCAAATGGATATACAACAGTAACAAGTACATTATGTTATGGAGTGCAATGGGATGCGACATTAACATGGATTGATCCAGATTATACAGGATTTGCAAAAGATTCAACAGGAAAAGGAAATTATGATGAGGATGCAAATACTAATTCGTGGAAAGAAAGTGTAGCATCAACAGGTGCAAGTGAAGGTTATAAGGTAAATAATATTTATGATTTAGCAGGAAATGTAGATGAGTGGACAATGGAGTCCTATAGCACTAATGATCGAGTTATTCGAGGAGGCAATTTCATCGGTTCAGCCTTTTACCATCCAGCTTCTAGCCGTTTCAGCTACAATCCATTTAGTAGCGGTTCTGGCATCGGTTTTCGTGTCACTTTGTATTTGTAAACCTATAAATTAGTTTTAAAAGTAAAAAAGTAAAATAAAAGTCTTAACGACTTTAGTCGTTAAGAAGGAATTTTTTGAAAAATCCCGCTAACGTATAAATATTTGCAAATAATAATATAAAAAAGCACAATCTAAGAATTGTGTTTTTTTATACTAATCGCAAGTTTCGACAAACTTTTTAAAAATATTATGATATCATATTTAAAATTTTCTAATTGCAATTATTAAATTAAAAAAATATTTATATTCTAAATATTAATATTCAAAAATTTAAATCAAAATTTTTCAAAAGAAATATTAATGTATTTTACGTGAATTTAAAATTAGTTTCTAATAAAACTCATCCTTTAGATTACCAATAAGTAAATATTAAGTTAAAATTACATTAAAAATATTGAAAAACCAAAAAAAATATGATACCATAAGGAGGAAAGTAATATATGATAAATGAACAAGAAACAAGCATAAAAAAATTACCATTAACAAGTGATTATGTATTTAAACGAATATTTGGACAAGAAGAAAATAAAGAGGCTTTGAAAGATTTTTTAGAAAGTATACTAAAAATAAATATAGAAAAAATTGAAATAAATAACCCTGAGATACCAAAAGATTTTTATGATAGTAAATATGGAATGCTAGATTTAAAAGTAACGCTTGATAATCAAATAATTGTTAATGTTGAAATGCAGGTGCAAAATCAGCATAACATAGAACAAAGAAGTACATATTATATGTCAAGTACATATTCACAACAAATAGGAGAAAGTGAGCCATATACAAATTGTAAAAAAGTAATAGTAATTAATATTTTAAATTTTAATTATTATAAAAGGAATAGTTATCATTCAATAGCAAGGATGAAATTTGAAAAGAATAATCAAGAAGAATATGTAGATATGGGTTATGAAAATGAGGATAAATATGCAACAGATTATATAGAAATGCATATTATAGAATTACAAAAATTTAAAAAGAAAAATCCAAAAATAGATACTAGGTTAGAACAATGGTTATGGTTATTTGTTGGAGGCGAAGAAGAAAAAATGAAAAAAATAAGTAAGAAGAATAGAGAAATAGAGAAGATAAACAAAAAATTAGCATCAATGAGCTTAAGTAGAGAAGAGAGAAATAATTATGAATTTAGAAAAAAGGCTATACTAGATGAAGTATCTGCAATAGATTATGCAACAAAAAAAGGCCTAGCTCAAGGTATTGAACAAGGCATTGAACAAGGCATTGAACAAGGCTTTGAGAAAGGCTCAAGAAGTGAAAAAGAAAAAATAGCAAAAGAAATGTTAAAGAAAAATATGGATATTAAGTTAATAATGGAACTAACCAACTTAACTAAAGAGGAAATAGAAGAGTTGAGAAAATAAAGGAAAAATTTATGAAAAACAATTGCAATTTACAAAAATATATGCTACAATATTCAAGTATCAACGAGAGAAACCGTTAGGAGGAATGAATATAAATGGAAATAGCAAAAGGAATATTGATTGTAATATACTTTTTAATAGCACTAGCATTAATAATCTTAACATTAATACAATCAAAAGAAGATGCAGGACTATCTTCAACAATCACAGGTTCATCAACAAATAACTTCTTTGAAAAAAACAAAGCAAGAACAAAAGAAGGAAAACAAAAAAGATGGACAGTAATATTAGGAATTGTATTTGCCATACTAACAATTGTATTGGGAATATTATATATGGCATAGTATAAGTAAAAAGGGGGCGGTTTCAAAAAGTAACTGCCCTTTTTTGTGAATAATAGAAAGTTAAAGGAGTGTCCCAAAATCCCTAAAAACAGGGATTTTAAGGACCGTCCCTAAATCCCTGTAGGAAGGAAAGATGAAATTGGAAGAGCAACAGCAAAAGATTTTAGATTTAATGAAAGATGATGATTATGTGCCGATGAAGGCTAAGGAATTAGCCATGATTATGAGAGTGCCTAAAAATGAATATGGTGATTTTTTAGAGGTGCTTGGAGATTTAGAATTAGAGATGAAGATTCAAAAGAATAGAAAGAATCGTTATAGATTAGTAGAAAAGACATATTATGACGGTATTTATAGGAAGAACCAAAAAGGTTTTGGTTTTGTACGTTTAGAAGACCAAGAAGATGAAATATATATTTCAAAAGAAAACTCTTTAAATGCCCTAAATGGAGATAGGGTTTTAATTGAGATTTTAGAAGAAAGTAATAAAGTAAAAAGTGCAGAGGGAAAAGTTGTTAGAATTTTAAAACATGAGAAAGATACAGTTGTTGGTATTTTCCAAAATAACAAGAGTTTTGGATTTGTTGTACCAGATGATAGGAGCTTTGGCACAGATATTTTTATTTCTAAAAAGAATTTTGGAAAAGCAAGAGACAACCACAAAGTTTTAGTTAAAATCACTAAATATCCTCAAAACGGAAAAAATGCAGAAGGTAAGATAATAGAAGTACTGGGAAATGTTAATGAAGCAGGTGTAGATATGCTTTCATTAATTAAGGAATATAATTTGCCTTCAACTTTTCCAGAAGAGGTTGTACAAGAGGCTAAAAAGTTTGGTGATACTATTGATGAAAAAGACATACCAAACAGAGTAGACTTTAGGGATAGAGAGATTTTTACAATTGATGGAGAAGATGCAAAAGATTTAGATGATGCAGTAAGAGTAGAGAAGTTAGATAATGGAAACTATAAGTTAGAAGTCCATATAGCAGATGTTAGTCACTACGTAAAGGAAAATAGTTTGTTAGATAGGGAAGCCTTAATTAGAGGAACAAGTATATATATGTTAGGTAGAGTTATACCAATGCTTCCAAGAGAACTTTCAAATGGTCTTTGTAGCTTGAATGAAGGTGAAGATAGATTTACTATTTCATGTATCATGGAAATTGACCAAAAGGGAAATGTCGTTTCAGGTGAGGTTGTAAAAGGAATAATAAAAGTAACTAAAAGAATGAACTATAATGATGTTCAAGCAATTTTAGATGGAAATGAAACAGTAATAAACCACTACAAACCATATATACAAGAATTTAAAAATATGGAAGAATTAGCAATAATTCTAAAAAATAGAAGAATGGAACAAGGATATTTGAATTTAGATATTCCAGAAAGCAAAATTGGTTTAGATATAGATGGAAAAGTAGTTTCTGTTGGAAAATATGAAACAAGTTTTGCAAATGAAATTATTGAACAATTTATGCTATCTGCAAATGAAACAATTGCAGAGAAATTCTATTGGTTACAAGCTCCATTTATATATAGAGTACATGAAAAGCCAGATATAGAAAAAATTCAAGAATTAAATAAATTTTTAATTAATTTTGGATTAAAAATAAAGGCAAATAAGGATAATATTTATCCAAAAGAATTTGCGAAAATATTAGAAGAAACAAAAGGAAAAGAAGAAGAAAAAGTAGTATCAAATTTAGTATTAAGAACACTTAAGCTTGCAAGATATGAGGCAGAAAATAAAGGGCATTTTGGAATAGCAAGTAAATATTACTGCCACTTCACTTCACCAATTAGAAGATATCCAGATTTGTTTATTCATAGAATAATATCAAGATATTTAGAAGAAAATTATGATGTAAAAGAAAACTGGATAGAAGAACATCAAAAACAAGCAGAAGATAGGGCAAAGCAATCATCAGAAAGAGAAAAAATTGCAACTAAAGTTGAAAGAGAAGCAGAAGATTTGAAAAAGGCTGAATACATGGAATCAAGAATTGGTGAAGAATATGAAGGTATTGTATCTTCAATTACTTCATTTGGAATGTTTGTAGAACTTGAAAATACAATTGAAGGGCTAATTCGTTTTGATGATTTAGGTGACGAATATTTTATTTATGATGAAGATAAAAAACAATTAATTGGAGAACATTCAAATAAAGTATACAAAATTGGAGATAAGGTTAAAATTAGAGTAAAAAAAGCTAGCAAAATTTTAAGACAGATTGACTTTGAGATGAGGATTTAGGGACGGCCCCAAAAATCCTCTTTTTGGGATTTGGGGACAGGTTAGCATGTCACTAAATCTTTTTTGAAGGATTTTCAGGGACGTCCCCAAATCCCTACAGGGACGTCCCCAAATCCCTAAATTGAAAACAACGAAACTATACTAAGTATTGAAACAATCAAAGAAAACACAATTACAGTAATCCCACCAAACTTGTTATTTTCCTGCATAATCTCATATAAACCATATGCTACAACCTTTAGAAAAACAGAAATAATAACAATAATAAATAAAATAAATTGTAAAGAATCAAACATAACAAACCTCCAAACATTAATATTAAGTTTATAATTAAGTTTCTGTCAATAGATAACTTGAACGAATTGAAACATCAACAGACACATCAAAGAAACTATCAGAATAATGTTCAAGCCAATCGTAATTTTCAAAATCTTGAGTCGTTAAAAACTTATTTTTAGCATTTTTACCAAAACCATTAATATCAGATTCCAAATCTTTAGAAGTTTTGTATAAATAGTTAGAAAACACTGTTTCCAAGTAAGTAGCACAAGAATCAGAAATCTTATCAAGTACAGCATCATCTAAATAATTAGAATTTGCTTTCATCGAATAAATACGTCCAGTAAAAGAATAAGAAACTTTAATATATGGTGAACCATTTACAAAATCTACATTTATTCTAGAATCGATAATAGGAGTCAGATAAATATCAATATATGAACTACTATCATTAGGATCTGGAACAGAGACTAGAAAACTAGAAATTTCATTTCTTGTTGCTAAAAAAGACAAAGTTTCGATAGAATTTAATTCTCCAACTAATTTATCACCTTTAAAAACTGCCATACCTATATTTTCACTTGTAATTTTTCCAGATAAAGATGAAGAATTTGCTTTACTAGAAGAATCCTTTTGAGAATCTATTCCAGTAGTTGCTTCACTATCTTCAGAACTAATACCACCTAAAATTGCATAACCTTCACAAGAATCGCAAATGAGACTACTAAAAAATTCTCCAAGAGTAGCATTAACAGTATAACCCGTTGATTTACTAGAATTTGCGAAAATTTCATAATATTTAGTTAATAAATTTTCGGCTAAAGGTTTAGAATTTTCCAAATAATATTTTGCAGTACATTTTGTAATAACAACATTTGTAGAAGGTCTAATTTGGGCATTATTAAACAAAGTATAAACCTCTTCTGAAATTCCATTCATAGCTAATTCTTCTGAAAAAGCTATTATTTTACAATGTGACAAATTTAGTTCTTTTCCGATATAAGTATTCATCAAGTTAATTCCATTACTAATTGAAGAACAATCAATACTATAAATAATTGAAGGAGATTGTTCAGTTGAGCCAGATTCCGAAACAGAAGAGGCATTAGTAAACTGAAAGCTCATTCGCAATTTATTTATATTAGAAGTATCTATTGCTATTGCAACAACAGTTGACAAATTATCAATACTTAAAGCAGAATAAGAGCCAGAAAAAGCCACTAGAAATATTATCATTACAATTAAAATAAAAAGTCGTCTAATCCATACTTTCATCTTTAAAACTCCTTCTCTTTTTTAAATAAGCAAGTGATAAAATTAATGTGCTAAGTATAAGCCCAATCCAAATAACAATACGAGGATATATATCAGTTTCTAAATATTTAGAAATACTATAATTAGAAGGCATCAAGCTAATAGAAAGCATTAATAAAGCAAAAGGAATAAGTAGCGGTTTGGAGTCACGAATATTAGTGACTTTCTTAAAAATATTCATAGCGATATGAAGAGTAATACTAAAGTAACATGCCATACCAATAATCCAAATTAGTAAAAGAATTGACTCTAACCTTTGGAAAAATGAGCCGAACTCAATATATCTTGCAGCAGAGTAAAGAGGCATTATTTCATCAACTTTTAATAAAAAGGTAAATGTCAAAAGAATTATAGCCACACATATAATAAGATAAACAATAGAAAGACCAATAGAAATCATTGCAACTTTTTTAAATTTTTTAGGTTCTTTTAAATATGGAGGAATAAAATATAAAAACACAATTCCACCAAATGCACCTAAATTACCAAGACCAGTAACAAAAGTATCAAAAAGACCATTACCAAGAATAGGTGTCAGATTTTCAAAAGATAAGTTTTGGTTGTTAGCAAAAAATATAAATAATATACTAACAAAAATTATAGGCAAAATAATTAAATTAATTTTAGCAGTAACAGAAAAGTTGAAATTATTAGAAATACAAAGTGCAATAATAAAAGTTAATAAAATAAAGAAAAGGCTAGTCATTGGGTAATATACAGTTTTTAAACACTCGCAAAAATTTCTAAGTAAAATGCTGCTGCTAAAAATAAAATATAAAATAAAAATCATACCTACTATCTTTTGAAAAACAGGTCCACCAAGAAAGTTGGAAATATCAATAATATCTTGTCCTGCAAAACTTTTGAAAAGTTTTACAATTAAAAGAACAAGAAAAAACATAATAATACCAACATATAATAAATTAATAAGAGTTGCAGAACCAGTAACATTTAAAAGGCTCTTAGGTAAAGAAACTAAAGTGTGTGCCACCAAAACTATTAAAACAATACTAACAGCTTCTGGAACAGAAATTCTTGAATTATTCATTTTTACTATTAATCCTTTCTAAGTAATAAATTTGATTGTAATTATTTTTCAATCTCTCCATTTCATTGAAATATCAGCTTGTTTTTTTTCTTTCTTAGAACGAAGGAAAGTTGAACGATATTCTCTTTTCCAAATAGGTGGAAGAATATAAGTATTTCCTTTTACTTTTTCCAATGGAGAAACACCAGTCATATATGGAACTCCAAAAGATGTTGTTCCAGCCATCATTGATAAATATACAAATAACCCTAATGCAATTCCAAGAAATCCGCATAAATATCCTAAAAATATGAATATAAAACGAGTTATACGTACATGTAATCCAAATGAATAATCTGGTATAGCAAAAGATGAAATTCCTGTAATTGCAACAACAATAACTAAAATTGGGCTAACAACACCAGCAGAAACTGCAGCTTGTCCCAACACTAAAGCTCCAACAATTCCAATAGTAGGTCCAAGAGGAGAAGGAACACGAAGTCCAGCTTCACGTATTAATTCAAATGAAATTTCTAATAAGAAAATTTCAACAAAACTTGGAAAAGGTACATTCTCTCTAGATGCTAAAATAGAAAACAACAATTCTGTTGGCAATAATTCTTGATGAAAACTTGTTATTGCAATATAAAGACCAGGTAGTAGCAAGGTCAAAAATGTTGCAAAACCTCTGATAAATTTTAGAAAATTTGCAAAAAGAGGTTTTTCATTCATATCATCAGGTGAACTTAAAAAATCATTTAAAACTGCTGGCATAATTAGAGCATATGGAGATCCATTTACTAAAACTACAACTCTTCCATTTAATAGATAGCTACTAGCCTTATCAGGTCTTTCAGTTGCTAACATTTGAGGAACATTTAAAGAACTCTTGTCAGAAATTAGTTGTTCTAATTGACCAGAAGAGAGTAAAGAATCTATATCCAAATTATTAATTCTATATTTAACTTCAGCGATTAAATCGTCATTAGTTATATCAGATAAATAACATATTGCACATTTTGTTTTTGTAAGATTTCCAACTTCTACATTTTCTATTACTAAATCTTCTGAATTTACTATTCGTCTAAGTAAAGATGTATTTGTACGAATATTTTCTACAAATGCTTCATGAGGGCCTTTTACAACAATTTCATTTGATGGTTTATCAACACTACGTTGTTTAAAACCCTTAACTTCAATATCAAAAGCAACTGATAATGTATCAATAAATAATGCACAATTTCCGAGAATTAATTCCAGATATAATATCAGAAAATTTATTTTGTGTTTTTACATTATTTTGAGGCATTAGACAACTCATGATATATGATGATAAATCAAATTTTTTCACTTTTCTAACGGTGATATTATTAGCAACTGCTTCAGAAACAACCTTATGTTGGCTACCGTCATAAATATTACTCTTATTACGTAACATTAATGGCTTCAAAACAAAATCATCTAATATGTTAGAATCTACCATGCCATCAATGTAGAATAGAAAAGCATTATATTGTTTTCCTCTAGCATTTAATGTAAATTCTCTTAATACAACATCACTGTTTATCATTAAATTATATCTTGTTTTCATGTATTCTAAATTAACAGATAAACTAGGAAAAATGTTCTCAATTTGTTTTTGTGGATTTTCTACATTATCTGATTGTGCTTGAGAATTTTGTTCAGGATCTGATGTTAAATTAAATTCATATTCTTGAACTGGTGTATAGGCAAAATATTTTTGCCATAAATCTTTAATTTGCATAGCCACTTCCTTAAAAATATATTTTTAATTAGTATTTCAAAAATATAGGAAAATATACTATTAATTGTTATAAAAAAATGATATAATAAAATAGAAAGGTGATTTTAAATAGTATTTATGTTGATAATTGATTTCAAAAAAATTGGTCCCCCTTTTAAGGATATCCACCAATTTTTTTGAAATCAATTATCAACCAATAGATATTATAAAAATCAATGATAACAAAAAAAGAAGGGAACAAAAGATATGAGAAGTAGACTTGCAACATTTATTATATCTATTGTAACAATTTTGATAATAGCTGTATTTGCACTTTTCGGAATGATTTTTTGGCAAGAATTTAAAGATCTTCAAGCAGGGGCAGAAGTTGAAGGTGTGCAAACAGTAATTTCTGAAAATCAAAATAGAAATACAATAGACCAAGATATAAAAACACCAGAAATCATAGAAAATCCATTTGACCAAATACAAGATAGTGGTCAAAGTTCTGCTGTCAATGTTGATTATAGTAATGTAACAGTAGACAAATATTTTTATAATCAACTAGAAGAACCATCACAAACAATTTATAAAGCATTTGAAAGTAATAAAGAAAACATGAAAAGTGGAACTTATAGAATTGACCTAGGAAATAGCTTTTCAGATATATTAAATCAAGCAAATGGTAGTGATTTGTTAGGAAAATATTATCAATCCGCAATTGAAGCATATACATATGATAATCCGGAGATATTTTATTTGAGTCCAAATAAAATGTATCTAAATATTGAAACTACAACTCTTGGAAATAGTATTACATATAATGTGTATATAAATAACGGTAATGAAAATAATTATTTTATAGATGAATTTATATCACAAGCACAAGTAGAAAATGCAATTAGTCAAATAGAACAAGTAAAAAATCAAATATTACAAAATAGAAGTGGAAATGTATATGATGATATAAAAATGGTACATGATTATTTAGTAGAAAATATAGAATATGATACAACAGTATCTCAAAGTAATATATACAATGTTTATGGAGCATTAGTAAATGGGAGAGCGGTTTGTGAAGGTTATGCAAGAAGTTTTAAATATCTAATGGATGAATTAGGAATACCTTGTACATTAGTTATTGGAACAGGTACAAACTCACAAGGACAAACAGAAAATCATGCTTGGAATTATGTGCAATTAAATGGAAACTGGTATGCAATAGATTGTACATGGGATGATCCAGTATCATCAACTGGATATGTTAGCCAAAGTTCTAAATATAGATATTTCTTAAAAGGTTCTAATGAATTTTTGCAAGACCACACACCAAGTGGGCAATTTACAGAAGGTGGAAAAGTCTTTAGTTATCCTACATTATCAAGGCAAGGATATTAAAACAGGGACTAGGGGGACGGTCCTAAAAATCCCTAAAAGGAGGGATTTTTAGGACCGTCCCCTAAATCCCTCCTAAAGGATAATACAAATCAATCCACCACTACCTTCATTAACAATTCTCTCTAAAGTCTCTTGAAGTTTAATTTGTGCTTCTTCTGGCATTTTAGCAAGTTTAGTTTGTAAACCTTCATTTACAAGCTCATGCAAACTCTTTCCAAAAATATTAGATTCCCAAATTTCTTTTGGATTACTTTCAAATTCAGATAATAAGTAATTTACTAATTCTTCTGATTGCTTTTCAGAGCCTACAATAGGTGAAACTTCAGTTTCTACATTTGTTTTTATTAAATGAATAGAAGGAGCAGTTGCTTTTAATTTTACACCAAACCTTGAACCCTGTTTAATCATCTCAGGCTCTTCTAAAACTAAATCATCAATTGAAGGAGTAACAATACCATAGCCCTTACGTTCAACTTCATCCAATGCATAAGAGATTCTGTCATATTTCTTCTTAGTTTTAGAAAGTTCTGAAATTATGCTAAATAAGTCACCTTCATTAGAAACAGGAACTTCTGTAATTTCTGATAACACTTGATAGAATAATTCTTCTTTTAGAGTAATATCAATATTTACATTACCAGATCCTAGTTGAATATTAGATATTTTAGTTTGTGAAATTATTTGAGTAGTAGAAATCTTATTTACACAATTAGAAACATCTTTCAAAACTCTAATATCTGAAAATGCATCTTTAATTTCTTTATATAATTCAGCTTTTAAAGGGTGGCTAAAATCTAAGCCATCAATCCATTTAGGAAATTTTATGCGAATCTGACTAGCTGGAAATTCATATAAAATTTTTGAAAATATTTCATTAATATCATCAATTGTTAGATACTCACAATTAATCGGAATAACTGTTGTTTGATATTTTTCGCTTAAGTTTTGGGCCAATTCTTTTGCATAATCAGATTCAGGAGAATATGAATTTAGCAAAATTACAAAAGGTTTGTTTAATGCTTTTAATTCAGATACAACTCTTTCCTCAGCCTTAATATAATCATCTCTTGGAATATCTGTAATGCTACCATCAGTTGTAACTAGAATCCCAATAGTTGAATGTTCTTCAATAACTTTTTTAGTTCCAATTTCAGCAGCAGTTTCAAAAGGAATTTCTTCATCAGACCAAGGTGTTTTAACCATTCTTGGCATATCATCTTCTAAATAACCAATAGCGTTATCAACTAAATATCCAACACAGTCAACCAATCTAGTTCTAAATTTCAGATTATTATCTAAAGTTATTTCAACAGCCTCATTTGGAACAAATTTAGGCTCTGTTGTCATTATTGTTTTACCACCAGCACTTTGTGGCAATTCATCTTTTGCACGTTCTTTTTTGTAGTTATTTTCTATGTTTGGAATTACTAATAAATCCATAAATTTCTTTATAAAAGTAGATTTACCAGTACGAACAGGACCTACCACCCCTACATAAATATCACCATCTGTTCTTTTTGCGATGTCTTGATACAAACTTGTATTTTCCATCTATTTACCTCCTTAAAATTCGTGTAACTTAATTACTGTATCTTGAACAGTAAAAATGTTTGTACAAATTACTTTAGTTAATATATATTGAGCATTTTTCCGTAATATGACAAGTTTGATTAAAAAACTTGATAATAAAAAAAATATGTGATAAAATAGCACCATTAGTATAGATTGAATATAATATACCAGAATGGTTGGAAAAAATTACAATTTTTTTCCAACAGATAATACACAATAAATATATATAAATAAAAAGATAGTATAATATAGTACTGAAAGGATGAAAAAGAGGATGGATAAAGTACAAGATGCAATTGACATTTTAAAAATGTACAATCAAGAACATATTATAAAATTATTAGAAAAATTAGATGAAGAACAAAAAGCAGAATTAATAGAACAAATAAACCATATAGATTTTCATCAAATAATGGAATTATATGATAATACAAAAAAAGAAATTGAAATAAAAGAAAATAAAATAGAACCATTACCATATTTAGATAAAGCAAAACTAACACCAGAGCAAAAAGAAGAATTCGAAAAATTAGGAGAAGCAGTTATAGAAAAAAATCAATATGCAGTTGTAACAATGGCAGGAGGTCAAGGAACAAGATTAGGACATTCAGGTCCAAAAGGAACATTTAAATTAGATGTATATGGTAAAGGAAAATATTTATTCGAAATATTAGCAGAAAATTTAAAAGAAGCAAATAAAAAATACAATGTAAGTATTCCATGGTATATTATGACAAGTAAAGAGAATAACAAACAAACAGTAGAATTTTTAGAGAAAAATAATTACTTTGGATATAACAAAGATGATGTGATAATATTCACACAAAGTGAATTACCATTAGTAGATACAGAAGGAAAACTTTTAATCAATAAAGATATGAAAATAAAAGAAGCGTCTGATGGCAATGGTGGTACATATTCTTCATTAAGAGCAAGTGGAAGTTTAGCAGACATGAAAGAAAGAGGTATAAAATGGATATTCATTGGTGGAGTAGATAATGTTCTATTAAAAATGGCAGATACTGTGCTTTTAGGAATGGCAGTAAAAAAAGGAGTACAAATAGCATCAAAATCAGTAGTAAAAGCAAACCCTCATGAAAAAGTAGGAGTATTTTGCAAAATGAATGGACACCCAAAAGTAATAGAATATGCAGAGTTACCAGAAAAAATGGCAGAAGAAGTGGACGAAAATGGAGAACTTAAATATGGAGAATCACATATAATGTGTAATCTATATACAATAGATGCAATAGAAAAAATTAGTAAAGAAACATTAATGTATCATAGCGCATTCAAGAAAAATTCATATATAGATGAAGAAGGCAAAGAAGTAATACCAGAAGAACCAAATTCATATAAATTTGAATCATTCATATTTGATGCATTTGAATTTTTTGACGACATAGCAATATTAAGAGGAAAAAGAGAAGATGACTTTGCACCAGTAAAAAATAAAGATGGTGTAGACAGTCCAAGAACAGCGAAGGAGTTATATGAAAAGTTCTGGAACAGAAACAGAGATTAGGTGAAGGAGAAAATAGAAAGTGGAAGAATGTAAAATAAAAAATTTATATAATTTAGAAGAAACAATTGCAAAAGAATTACTAGAAAAACATGAATATCCATGGGAAGTATTACCTGAAATAAGTGACTTCATTATAGAATTAGGAAATAAGCTAGATGAAGTAAAATATGAAAAAGTAGGAGAAGATGTATGGATTGCTAAAAGCGCTAAAGTAGCACCAACTGCATACATACATGGACCAGCAATTATTGGAGAAAATGCAGAAATAAGACATTGTGCTTTTATTAGAGGAAAAGCAATTGTAGGAGAAGGAGCAGTTGTTGGAAATTCAACTGAATTGAAAAATGTGATTCTATTTAATAAAGTTCAAGTACCACACTATAATTATGTAGGAGATTCAATTCTAGGATACAAATCACATATGGGAGCAGGTTCAATTACTTCAAATGTAAAATCAGACAAAAAATTAGTTATTGTAAAAAATGGAAAAGAAAAAATAGAAACAGGTTTAAAAAAATTTGGTGCAATGTTAGGAGATGAAGTAGAAGTAGGATGTGGAAGTGTATTGAATCCAGGAACAGTTATTGGAAAAAATACTAATATTTATCCTTTATCTTCTGTTAGAGGTGTTGTACCAGAAAAAAGCATTTATAAAAATCAAAATGAAATTGTTGAGAAAAGATAAAAGAAATCAAATAGGTTTCTTTTTTTACATTACAAAGGAGAATATGTATGGAAGTGTTAAAAGTAGAGAATATTTCAAAAATTTATGGAGAAAACAATAATTTAGTAAAAGCATTAGATAATATTTCATTCACAATAAATGAAGAAGAATTCATTGCAATTACTGGTGCATCAGGTTCGGGAAAATCAACATTATTACATATTTTAGGAGGAATAGACAAGCCAACTTCGGGACAAGTATGGTTAGAAAACATTAACTTATCAAATTTAACAGATAATCAACTAGCAGGTATAAGACGAAGTAAAATAGGAATAATATATCAGTTCTATAATTTAATTCCTACACTAACAGTTGAAGAAAATATAACATTACCAATTTTGCTAGACCATAAAAATATTAATAAAAAAAGATTAGATAGTATCTTAGAAATATTAGATATAAAGGATAGAAGAGATTTTTTACCAAACCAATTATCAGGAGGACAACAGCAAAGAGTAGCAATTGGAAGAGGTTTAATATATTCTCCTTCAATTATATTAGCTGATGAACCTACTGGAAATTTAGATAGTAAAAATTCTGAAAACATTATTAATCTTCTAAAAAATCTAAATAAGAAGTTGAAACAAACTTTAGTAATTGTTACACACAATTTAGAAATAGCAAAACAGGCAGATAGAATTTTAGAATTAAAAGATGGGAAAATAGTTTCTAATACGTAGATACATATGATAAAAGGGGTCGATTCAAATAAAAGTATTAAATAAAATAATTTGTAGAAATTTAGTAAAAAATAAAAAAAGAACATTATCAATCTTATTAGGGATAGTAATAGTTAATGTTGCGATATTTTCAATATTACTACTTTTATCTAGTTATCAACAATATTTAATAAATTCAGTACGATATAAAGACAATTGGGATACAAAAATATCAAATGTTACATATAAAGATTACAAACAACTAAATAATTTTAATCAAATTAAAGAAATTTCAAAAACACATAATATAGGGTTAATGAATATTCCATCAACTGGTGTTACATCAATCTATGTGGAATTATATTCATATGATAAAAATAGCATGCAGAATTTATTAGCAACTAATATAAAAGCGGGAAGATTACCTGAAAATTCAAATGAAATAGCTATATCTACTATGAATATAGATAGTGAAGATATAAATCTTGCTAAAGAAAAATATGAAATAGGTGACAAATTTATATTTGAAAGTGGAGAGTTTTCAAAAGAATATACTATTGTTGGAATATTAAATTCAAGCAAATATGACAAAAGTTCTATTACTGAAAGTATACATGGTGCAATAACATATATGGACGAAAGTGAAAATACTAATGAAAGCATAGTAGATATATATGTATCAAACACACATATACAAAATGTTTATAATACTGCAGAAGAGATAATAAAAACACTAAATATATCAAGTGATAATATTTCATATAATGAAGAATTATTAAATTACTCTTTAGTATCTAATTCTGAATTTAAAAATTCTTTCTACCTAGTAGGAATAACACTAATATTAATTGTTGTAATAGCATCATTTATACTGATTTTTACAACATTAAGTATAACATTAAATTCTAGAAAAAAAGAATTTGGAACATTACGTAGCATCGGTTGTACAAAAAAACAAATAAGAAAAATCATATTTAAAGAAATGTTTATAATAACATTGATAGCCATACCTATTTCTATTTTGATTAGCGTTGGAATAGTAAATATCATATTATATATAATTGAAAACTTAGTAACAAATTTGATATTACAAGACCAATCAATATTTATAGCAGGAAATACAGTTCCGATAAAAATGTGTTTTTCTTTAAAGTATTTAGGAATTGATATATTATTTATATTTATAACCATATTCATATCAGTTCTTATACCTGTTTTGAAAATAAGCAAAATTTCACCGATAGAAGCGATAAAAGAAATAAATGAAATACAGGTGAGTAATAAGAAGACAAATAAAAAACTATTATTATCTAAAATATTGAGTTATGAATCATCTTTGGGATATAAATATATAAAGAGAAGTAAAGGGAATAGTTCATCTATAATAATGTCTTTAGTAATTTGTATAGTTTTGTTTATAGTTTGTAGCAATTATATTGGAAATATTTATGCACATGCATATAATGAAAATATAAATTATAATTATTTAGCATATGTAAATGATTTACAAAATAGTGATGAATTAATTAAAAATTTAAAAGATAGAAATTTAATAAACTATTATTACACGAGAGAAAATATAACTACTTTAAATTTAGATATAAAGTTAGAGGATATAAATAAAGAATTATTAGAATTCTGGAACACAGAAGGAAGTACTCAACATATATTTTATAACGAAAGTAATCCAGAAATACCATTACTTACATGTACAGTATTTACAATTATAGAAGATGAAACATACAACAACTTTCTAGATAATTGTGGAATTGAAAAATTAGAAGATGGAGAATGTATATTATTGAATAATATTAATTTGCCACAATATGCAAACTTTCATGTAACAAATTTTAAAGAAGGAGATGATATAGCACTTTCAATAACTAATTTAGGAAATCAAGACATACAATTTCAAGATGAAGAAATAAATAATGCAATAGATAAAGATATTGATTATAATTATTCTGCCATAAAAAATATTGATTTAAAAATAAAATCAATTGAAAATGACTTTCATGGGTATTTCAATTATACAGTTATTAATGATTTATATGCTTCACCAATAGCTATATTTGTAAATAAAAACACCTTAGACAATATTAATTATAAAATGACAATCGAACAAAGAACCTTTTTTAATACAAATAATGGATTTGATAATAATAGTGATATTAGATTATATATTAATTCTAGTAATCCAATAGGTATTGATGAATATATAAATGAATATGCCGGAACTGAAATATCAGGTATAAACTATCAAAAACAAATAGAATCCAATAATAATAAAAGATTAATAATAGGAATATTTCTATACAGTTTTATCGGATTAATTGCGATATCTGGTATATTAAATATATTTAATATTATATATTCTAATATACAATTACGAAAAAGAAATTTTGCAATTTTAAAGTCATTAGGTATGACAAAAAAACAATTAAATAAAATGCTTAGATTTGAATGTTTTTATTATTGTATAAAGGCACTTCTTATTGGAATTACATTAGGTATACTGATATTTATTTTAATATATAAAATTGAATATGAAATAAATAATCACTTTTTGTATAGTATGTATATTTCTTGGCAAAATATATTATTATGTATTATATTTGTATTCCTTGTAGTTTTTACATCAATGAGCATATCTAAAAATACGATAAAATATGAGAATTTAATAGAGATAATAAAAAATTTGGAAAGTTAAAATTACAAAAAACTCACACAAATTATGTGTGAGCTTTTTGAACTACATTTGTTGATTTCCAGGAATAAAGTAATCAACTACACCATAAATTAAAGCACCAATAATAGCAGCAATCCAAGAAATTGAATATCCAGCTACAAAGAATTGAGTAACATATAATGTAATAGCTGCTAATGCAAATCCTACAAACCCTTTACCAAATGGACTAGCATGTAGTCCAGTGAATTTAACAATTAAATAATCTATGGCTGTTAAAACAACAGCAGCTATAGCTAAAGTCCAAATACTATTAATGGTGAATCCAGGTGTGAAAAATGCAGTAATAGCTAATACTACGGCAGCGGCAATTAATCTACCTATAATCTGCCAAGCAGTAGAAGCTCCACCTTTTGATTGACTTCCTTGTGCTTCTTGCATAAGTCTAACCTCCTTAGTTTAAAAATTCATCATGTACATTTTTTTAAAGGTTCTAAAATTATTATTAACTAAAAAAATATATTTATTCAAAAAAATTCGTATAAAAAAGTTAAAATTTGTAAAAAATAAAAATAAAACAAAAAACTAATCTACAAGTTAGGAGAATTAAAATGCTAATTACATTTTTTAGGTCAATAGTATTATATATAATAGTCCTAATTGTAATGAGATTAATGGGAAAAAGAGAAATAGGGCAGTTGCAGCCATTTGAACTTGCAATATCAATAATGATAGCGGACTTGGCGACAATCCCAATGACAGAAACAGGAATTCCTATATTTAATGGAATAATTCCAATTTTAGGATTATTATTAATGCATCTGATAATATCAATTATAAATTTAAAAAGTCTAAAAGGAAGAGAAATAATTTGTGGAAAACCATCAATACTAATTTATAGAGGAAAAATAGATGAAAAAATATTGAAAAAAGAAAGATTTACAATTAATGAATTACAAGAAAAATTAAGAAGTAATAATATAGTAAATTTAGGAGATGTAGAATATGCAATTCTAGAAACAAGTGGAGAAGTAACAGTAATTCAAAAACCAGAAAAAAGAGGAACAATACCAGAAGATTTTAATATACAACCCGATTATGAAGGAATACCATATGATTTGGTAATTGATGGAAAAGTTATGAGCAAAAATTTGAAATCAATCGGAAAAAATTATAATTGGTTAAAAAAACAAGTAGAAAAATTTGGTATCAAACCAGAAGAAGCATTAGTTGTAACAATTGATGGAAAAGGCCAGATTTTTTGCCAAAAAAAAGAAAGTGCATAGGAGATTGAAATATGTTAAAAGAAATAATTATTTGCATAACTATTGTAACAACAATTGTTATCGGAAATAGTGTCACTCAAAAGTATACAACAGAATCAGTGGATGAGATGGTTAATTCACTTAATTCTATAAGAACAGAAATTTTTGAAAATAAAGAGAATATAGATATAAATAATCTTCAAGATAAAATAGATAATTTGAAAGAAAAATGGGAAAAGAGACATGAAAAATTAGCCTTTTATATTGAACATGATGAATTAGAAAAAGTTGAAACAAATTTAACAGGATTAAAAGGCGAAGTAGAAGGTGGAGAATATGGAGAGGTTATGAGTAGATTAGACCAAAGTGTTTTCTTACTTGAACATATAGAAGATAAATATAAATTTAA
>CALXZZ010000022.1 GCA_944393365.1 uncultured Clostridia bacterium | reverse complement strand
TCTTTAATTACTAATTTTATATGTATAGGAGTTTTATTAAATATAAGTAGTAAGAGGCAAAAAACTATTTTTGTGAAATAATATTCTAGCCACAATAATAAGAGTAATTTAAATGAAAAGGAAAGAAAAAATGAGTTTTTTGAGAAAGTTAAAGATAGGAAATGTAGAATTAGAAAATAACTTAATATTAGCTCCAATGGCTGGTGTAACAAACCAGCCTTTTCGAATAATTTGCAAACAATTTGGCGCTGGAATGGTATGTACAGAAATGGCAAGTAGTAAAGCAATTTTTTATAATGATCAAAAAACAAAAAGATTATTAAACACAGAAGGAGAAAAAAGACCAATAAGTTTTCAAATATTCGGTAGTGATGAAGAAACAATGGGATATGCTTCTAAATATGTAAGTAAACTAGCAGATATTGTAGATATAAATATGGGATGTCCAGCACCAAAAGTAGTAAAAAATGGAGATGGAAGCAAATTACTTTTAGATTTAGAAAAAGCGGAAAAGATAATAAAAGCAGTAGTACAAAATTCGGAAAAACCAGTTACTTTGAAAATAAGAAAAGGATGGGACAAAAACAATATTGTAGCAGTTGAAATAGCAAAAATTGCAGAACAAAACGGAATATCAGCAATTACTGTACATAGCAGAACAAGAAGTGAATTTTATACAGGAAAAGCTGATTGGGATATAATAAAAAAAGTAAAAGAAGCAGTATCAATACCTGTAATAGGTAATGGGGATGTAGTAGATGAAGAATCAGCATTAGAAATGTTTAAAGAAACAAATGTTGATGGAATAATGATAGGAAGAGGTTCTTTTGGAAATCCATGGATATTTAGAGAAATAATACATTATTTAGAAACAGGTGAAAAGTTGCCAAAACCAACTAATGAAGAGAAATTAGAAGTTATAAAAAAACATATTAGTTTAGCAGTAGAAGAAAAAGGAGAAATAGCAGTAAAAGAACTTAGAAAACATATTGCATGGTATACAAAAAATTTAAAAAATTCAAGTGAATTCAGAAATAAAATAAATACAATAGAGCAAGAGTATGAATTAATAAATTACATAGATGAATATTTTAAAACAATATAAAATATTATGATAGTAATTAAGGGGGAAATATTTTGAAAAAGAAATTATTTTTTCTAATAACTATCATAATTTTTTTAATTATTGTAGTAATAATTTTTTATAAAAACATGTCTAAAATATCAAAAATTGGTCATACTAATAACAGTCAAGAAATTGTAGAAAATATTTTAAATATTAGCTCATATAGTGCAACAATTAATGTAAAAGTAATATCAAATAAAAATGAAAATCAATATATTATAAAACAAGAATATCAATCACCTGATATAAATTCACAAGAAGTAATAGAGCCATCTAATATTGCAGGAACAAAAATAATAAGAGAAGGTAATAAATTAACATTGGAAAACACATCACTAAATCTAAGTTCAATATTTGAAAATTATCAATACATTTCAAGCAATAATTTAGATTTGAGTAGTTTTATAGAAGATTATAATAATGATGATCAATCAAAATATGAAGAAAAAAACGAAGAAATAAAAATGTATACAAGTAGTGATGATTGCAAAAAAATACTTTATATAGATAAGAAAACTGGATTACCAACACAATTAGAAATTAAGCATACTAACAAAAAAAATGAAGTTTACATATTATATAATGAGGTAAAAATAAAATAACCTTTGCTAATATTTAAATAGCATGAAATATACTTGACAATATAGAAATACTAGGAGTGAAAGATATGCAAATAAAAAGAGGAGATATGTTTTATGCAGATTTAAGTCCAGTAGTTGGTTCAGAACAAGGTGGAATTAGACCAGTTTTGATTATACAAAATGATTTAGGAAATAAATACAGCCCAACTGTAATTGCAGCAGCAATAACTTCTCAAACAGGAAAGACAAAATTACCAACGCATATAGAAATAGATTCAGAAAACTGTGGATTAAAAAGCGATTCAGTTGTATTAGCAGAGCAGATAAGAACAATAGACAAAAGTAGATTAAAAGAAAGAATAGGCCATATAGATGATGAAAACGTAATAAACAAAATAAATAATGCCTTAGGAGTCAGCTTCGGACTATAGCAGGGATTAGGGGACGGTCCTAAAAATCCCTGTTTTTAAATTTCTTATTTGCTATTATAAAATAGTATAAAATTTATTTCATTTCTCGGCTAACATTACATCATTAAGAAAAATTAAAATTACCCAATAGGCACCTCTCAAAGCAAGTTTGAGATTCTCCTATTGGATAATTTAATTTTTTCTAAAATGATTTCATTCGCATTCGAAATTTATAAATTTTATACTATTTTTAATAGCTTATTAAGATAAAGAAAAATAATAAAACAGGGATTTTTAGGACCGTCCCCTAATCCCTGTTGTGTTAAACTTTTAATTTTTTTATAATTTTAATTTCATTATATAGATTATCAATCATAGCTTTTCTGGTTTCATATGCTTTTTTGTATTCTTCATAAATATCCATATAGTTATCAAGATTTTCGTTATTTATAAAAAGCATTTTCATACCTTCTAAATAGTAATTTTTATCTTTTTCTTTTTTAGCTTTTTCCATTTTTTCTTTGTATTTATTAATTTGGTCAAAACGTTTTAATTCATCCTTTAACTCATCTACATAGCTTTGAGTAGAAGAAATTTCATAAATTATATCATCAATAACAACTTTAAAAAGAGTCCTTACAATTGCAGGATTATTTTTTCCATATCTTTTATCTTTTATATTTGGATTATTATATGATTCATCTGTCTTTTTAGGTGGTTGTGCATTTTCGATTAGTATTTTTAAAGTATCTGAAATACCTATATGTGATTTATATTGTCTTTTACTAACAATGGCATCATACTCATCAGCTACACGTATAATTTGTCCTTCATAAGGAATGTCTTTTTTTGTTAAACCGTTAGGATATCCTGAGCCATTTAAAGCTTCATGATGATATAAAGGTCCAGCAGCATATGGTCTTAATTGTAAATCTTCCATACATATTTTATAACCTATTGTTGTGTGAGTTTTCATTATTTCATATTCTTCATCTGTTAGTTTTGAAGGCTTTTGTAAAATTTCTGATGGAATATATAGTTTTCCTATATCATGAAGATAAGCACAAATTGTACAATACGCTGTAAAACCTTTTTTACAATGTAAATACTCACAAAGTCTGCAAGTTAAATTTGCAACATTTTCACAATGTTTTCTAGTAAAAACATCTAATCTGTCTAACATATTTAATTGATATCTCATACTATCGTTTAAATTGTATGATTTTAAACTTGTTTTATCATAAAAATCAAATTCTCTAGGCATCTTAAATTTTATATAATTTATTTAGAATTTAAAATAAATTATATGCTCCTTTCATAATATATTCTAATTAATGATACCATTAAAGCTACAAAAGTTCAATAAAAAAAGAATTATTTATATAAAAAATTCGGGTTACAATTTATAGAAATAGAAATAAAATTATAATATATTTCGAGGGTTAAAGTAATGTGGAAATAAACCACATTTTTGTGGTTTTAACTTCATTTTCAAACATCAAAAGTTATAGTAAAATATGTATGCAAGGAATACATAAAAGGAAAAATGGTAATACTAAACAGATGATAAACAAAGAAAATGGAGGAAACCTTAAAATGAAAAAAGTAAAAGAAAGAAAAGGGATAAAAGGAATTACATTAATTGCGTTAGTAATAACAATTATAGTTTTGTTAATATTAGCTGGAGTAAGTATTGCAACTTTAACAGGAAAAAATGGTATTTTAATAAGGGCAAATGATGCAAAGGAGCAGACTGAAATAGGAAAAGAGAAAGAAGCTATATCGTTAAATTATCTAACATATGATATGAATAATGAAGAAAAGTATAATATAGGAGAAACTTTAATAGATAGAACTGTTTCAAATGGAAATAGTTGGCATATAATAGTTGATAATAATACAAATACAAATTATGGCACTGGATGGAAATATATTTCTGAAGGAACAGATTTGCTAGAATATGGAACGGCAAAATATAATTGGTTATACAATGTAGATACAGGAGAAATAATAAATTTAGAACAGAATAGTTTTGTTGAATTAGCATATGGAGAAAATTTAGCAGTAAAAGATGGGCTAGAATTTAATTTGGATTCATTGAATATGGATAGTGATTCACCGGAAAGTTGGGGAAATGTAGTATTAAACGGTTTTAATGGAGTAGAATATGATGAAGATGGAAATGTAGTTAGCGGTTTTTCAGGTAAAGAATTCTGTTTTGATGGAGTAGATGACAGAATTGAATTATATTCTGATAGTGATTTTTCAGGAGAAGGACTAACTATTGAGACATATGGTAATTTACAAGGATTTGATAGTGAATATTTAGGAAATATATATAAAGGACCTATAGAAGGTTCAATGAATGCATTTAAATATCTTGTTGGTAATTCTAGTTGTTTCGCAGAAAGTAGATATCATTTTCAGATTACAGGCGTATTTAATCAGGGAAACGGCACAGGAAGTAAATATCAATGTCCAAATGCTAGAAATGATTTTCACATTGTTTTAAATGATAGTATAAGTAATGGAGAATCCTATGTAACATTTGTATTAAAAGAGAATGGAGAATTTTTTGTAATGTTAGATGGTAAAAAAGTAGCAGAAGATAAGTTTGACGAAGAATATGTTGAGGGGTACAAACAGTATCTAGCAAATAATGATTATCCAATAGTAGTTGGAATGTCTGCTACAGGAGATATACCAAGATATACTAAATTACAGACATATGCAATTAGGGTATATAATAAAGCACTTTCAGAAGAAGAAGCAATAGAAAATTATAATAAAACAGTTGCATATCAAAAATTATTAAATCAAGATAATTAAAAGAAGATTGATTTCAAAAAAATTGCACCAAACTTATTTATGTAAAAAATGTATAAGTAAAAAAAACAAAATAATTGTAAAAAACTAACATGGAAAATATAATTATATTTGAAATAAAAATAGGAAGGTGCAAAAGAAAAAATGAAAAAAGATATGCAATTAAATAATTATCAAAGAAAAGTTAATATAAAAATGGAAACAAGTGGAATAACATTGATAGCACTTATAGTAACAATTATAGTTTTGCTAATTTTAGCTGGAGTGAGTATTGCAACATTAACGGGAGATAATGGAATAATAACTAATGCAAATTTAGCTAAAATATCAACAGAATTTGCAGGATATAAAGAAGAAGTTGAAATATTTAAAACAAGTAAACTATCAGAGAATTATAATTTTAAAGAAGATTCATTAACAGCAGGGCAAACAACACTAGAGTATGAAGGAAAACCAGTAGAAGAAACAGGAAATATAAAAACAATAATACAAAATTTAGATAATAAATATTTAGATAAATTTATAATAATAAAAGGAATATTATATCTAATGGTAACAGAAGAGGTAAGCAACACAGAAATAAAAGCTGCTGAAAATACAGGAATAGAGATAATGCCATATGAAATATCAGAAGAAGGAGAATTGCTATCATCAAATGTAAATTTAGCATTACAAGGAAGTGAGGGGACATTAGTTGTACCAGATATAGTAACATCAATAGGATATGGAGCATTTTCAGGAGTAGAAGGATTAAAAAAGATAATTTTACCACCAAGCGTAACAGAAATTGGAGCTTATGCATTTTCAAATAATAAAACTTTAGAAGAAGTCGAAATACAAGGAGATTTAATAAGAATAGGAGAATATGCTTTTGATAGGGCAAGTAATTTAACAAAGATAAATTTGCCAGATTCAATTAGTTATATAGGATGGAGAGCTTTTAGAAGTACTAATTTAAATAGTGTAACAATCCCAAAAAATATGAAAGAAATAAATACTGATACTTTTACAGGCTGTGAAAAATTAAGTACGATTGTTATGCAGGAGGGTTTAGAAAAAATTAATAATAGTGCTTTTAGTTATACAAGCATTTCAGAATTAGTATTTCCATCAACATTAAAAACAATATCTGGTACTGCATTTTCAAATTGTAATAATTTAGATAAATTTGATTTAGATAATAATGAATATTTTGTATATGAATCAGGGATATTAATGACAGAATCAAAAGAAACGATAATATATATATCATCTAAATCTATACAAAATTTAACAACATTTGAAATACCAGAAGGAATAGAATCCTTTACAGTAGATATATCAAGATATACAAATTTAAAAGGAATTACAATACCTATTTCTTTAAACAGCATAAATATGCAATATTTGCCAACATCAATAGAAAATATAGATGTTAAAGATGGGAATAATAAATATACTTCTGAAAACGGATTTCTATATACAAGTGATAATAAACTAACAGGTTGTTATTCAAAGCAAAACAATATAACAATACCAGAAGGAATTAAAGAATTAGAAACTTTTTCTTTTAAATTGGCAACAAATGCTGAAGTAATAAATTTACCAGATTCATTAGAAAAAATAAATCAAAGAGTATTTGCAGATAATAGTAAAATTAAAGAAATAAATATAGGAAAAAATGTTTCGGATATTCATCCATTATTTAAATTTAATAATTTTAATGGAGTTGTGAATATTGATAGTGAAAATAAATATTATGAGGTAGAAGATAATATATTATATAAAAAAGATAAGGAGACTGGAGAAGAAACAACATTAGTAAAAGTCTTATATAAGATTGATGGGACAATAGCAATAAAATCAAGTGTAAGGATATTAAGTGACTATTCATTTTATGGACAATCAGGAATGACAGAAATATCAATACCAGAAGGAGTAGAAACAATAGGAAATACAGCATTTAACAATTGTTCTGTAAGAAAGGTAGAAATACCAAGTACAGTTAAAACAATCGGGGCTAATTGCTTTGCAGATGCGACAAATAATTTGGAAGAAATAATAATTCATAATACAGAAGGCTCAATTAAAGGAGCACCATGGGGAGCAGTAAAGGGAATGAAAGTAGTTCAATGGGTTGGATAGAATGAAAAAATAAAACCTTGACAAAAACATTTAAAAATTATATTATTTTATTGAGAAAACAAAAGTTAAGGAGAAAATAAAAGAATGAAAAAAGAAAATGGATCTGTAACATTATTTGTTCTTATAGCAATGCTTCTTATAGTAGCTGTATTAACTATTATTTATATGCAGGTTAGAGAAAAAAATAATAATCAAGCGCATCAAATAGAAAAGATACAGGAAGAATATCAATCTGGAAATTCATCTTTAGCTAGTATTTATAATAATGCATTAAGCAAAAACGAAACTGAAGAAGATGATGATACAATTAAACCATATGGAAAAGGTGATGTTAATTTTGATGGAGTAGTAGATAATCTAGATTTGGATTTAGTATTGCAACATGTAAATGAGCGTATAGTTTTACAAGGAGAACAATTTGAAAGAGCAGATCTTAATAATGATGGAGTAGTAGATTCTGGTGACTTATCATCACTTTTGAGTTATATTAATTCTAGAACATAATTGTATAAGGTAAAATGAAAATAAAATTCTCTAAAAATATATTGAAATTAGTAAATTAATATATTTTTAGAGAAATTTTTGTATTTACTTAAAGCTTCTAGTGTGATATAATACTTGCATATTAAAAAAGGAAAAGGTGAAGACAATGTATAGAACAAAAACATGTGGAGAATTGACAATAAAAAATGTAGGAGAAGAAGTAGAATTAGCAGGATGGATTCAAAAAATAAGGGACCTAGGTGGAATGATATTCATAGACCTAAGAGACGAATTTGGAATAACACAAATAGTAATCCATGACGAAAAACTACAAGAAGAAGTAAAAGAATATACAACAGAAAGTTGTATCCACATAAATGGAAAAGTTGTGGAAAGAAGTAGTAAAAATAATAAAATTCCAACGGGAGAAATAGAAGTAGAAGCAAGTAAAATAGAGGTATTAGGAAAATGTAAAAATGTACTTCCATTTGAAATAAATACAGACCAAGAAGTAAGAGAAGACTTAAGATTAGAATATAGATTTTTAGATTTAAGAAATGAAAAATTACACAAAAATATTTTATTACGTTCAGAAATCATAAAAACAATAAGAAATAAAATGGATGAACTAGGATTTACAGAAATACAAACACCAATACTTGCAAATTCATCACCAGAAGGTGCAAGAGATTATTTAGTACCAAGTAGATTAAATCCGGGAGAATTCTATGCGCTTCCACAAGCACCACAACAATTTAAACAATTACTAATGGTTGGAGGATTTAATAAATACTATCAAATAGCACCATGTTTTAGAGATGAAGACCCAAGAGCAGATAGAGCACCAGGTGAATTTTATCAATTAGACTTTGAAATGAGTTTTGCAACACAAGAAGATGTGTTTAATGTAATTGAAGAAGTTGTACCATACACATTTGAAAAATTTACAAATTGGAAAGTAGATAAAGGTCCTTTTGTACGAATACCATATAAAGAAGCAATGGAAAAATACGGAATAGATAAACCAGATTTAAGAAATCCATTAATAATACAAGATGTAACAAAACTATTTGAAAATTCAGACTTTAATGCATTTAAAGGAAAAACAGTAAAAGCAATAGTTGTGCCAAATGGTGCAGAGCAAGGAAGAAAATTCTTTGACAAAATGGGAGAATTTGCAACAACTGAAGAAGTTGGAGCAAAAGGTTTAGCATGGACAAAATTTGAACAATCAGGAGAAGTTACAGGAGGAATTGCTAAATTTATAACACCAGACATCAAAGAAAAATTAGAAAAAGAATATGATGTAAAACCAAATTCAAGTATCTTCTTTATAGCAGATGAATTTGAAAAAGCTCAAAAAATAGCAGGGCTAGTTAGAATAGAATTAGGAAAAAGACTAGCCTTATTAGAAAAAGATGTATATAGATTCTGCTTTATAGTTGATTTTCCAATGTATGAATTATCAGATGAAGGAACAATTGACTTTAGCCACAATCCATTTTCAATGCCACAAGGTGAATTAGATGCATTAGAAAATAAAGATCCACTAGAAATTCTTGCATATCAATATGACTTAGTATGTAATGGATATGAAATGGCATCAGGAGCAGTAAGAAATCATAATCCAGAAATTATGGTTAAAGCATTTGAAATAGCAGGATATAGTGAAGAAGAAGTAAAAAATAGATTCGGAGCATTATATAATGCCTTCCAATATGGAACACCACCACATGCAGGAGCAGCACCTGGATTAGATAGAATGGTTATGCTAATTGCAAATTCACAAAATATAAGAGAAATTATAGCATTTCCAAAAAATAAAAAAGCAAGAGATTTATTAATGAGAGCACCATCAAAAGTATCAGAACAACAACTTAAAGATGTTCATATCAAACTAGATTTAGAATAATCAAAAATTTACTAAGGCGTATAATGATTTAATGATTATTTAAAAGTTACAGTTTATAGCTGTCAATTGATTTCAAAAAATTTGGTGGATAACCTTAAAAGGGGGACCAAATTTTTTGAAACAATTGTCAGCAAAAAAAGAAAGGTTTGAAATAGATGAAAAAATATATGTTAGAAATCACAGTATTCATATGTGGAGCAATAGGAATGATACTAGAACTAATTGCAGCAAGAGTTTTATCACCATATGTAGGAAGCTCAAACCTAATTTGGACAACAATCATAGGAGTAATGTTAATTAGCATGAGCATAGGATACTGGTTAGGAGGAAAAAGAGCAGACAAAGACCCTAATATAAACAACTTATCAACAACAATATTATTAGGAGCTTTAACAACTAGCTTAATACCAATATTTGAAACAGTATTAGTAAAAAACTTTGCAAGCATTTCAAATAACTTAGTATTAATTGCATTAGTAACATCAGCAATAATATTTGGAATACCAAGTTTTGTTATGGCAACAGTATCACCATTTGCAGTAAAATTAAGAGATAAAGAATACTCAAATGTAGGAGAAATATCAGGAAGAACATCATCATTGTCAACAATAGGAAGTATATTTGGAACATTTTTAGCAGGATTTTTTTTAATTCCAACATTTGGAGTAAGAGCAATTGTATTTGGGACAACAGTAGTTTTATTAATTCTATCAATTGCTTTATATGAAAACAAAACAAGAAAGTTTTATATGTTAATTGCAGTATTTGCTATAGCAATATTTGCATTCCAAGGTTTAGGAAAAGTAATTTATAACAGAGCAAATCCAGATGTAATCGAAGATGTAGATTCAGAATATAGTAGAATATTAATAAAACAAGTATCTGCAAATGATACAACATATAAAACAATGCAAGTTGAAAACGGTTTAGAATCATACATAGATGAAGAAACAGGAGAGATGGGAGCAAGATATTTATATTACTATGATTTAGCAGATTATTATTTGAAAAATTTTAAATCAACATTAATGATAGGTGGAGCAGCATATACATATCCAACACACTATTTAGATAAATATGAAGATAAAACAATTGATGTTTCAGAAATTGATGAAAAAATGACTGAACTTGCAGTAGAACAATTTAATCTAGATATAAATAATGAAAGATTAAATGTTTATCACCAAGATGGGAGAAGCTTTTTAAATACAACAGATAATAAATATGATGTAATTTTAATAGATGCTTTTAAAGGGGAAAATGCTCCTTTTGAATTGACAACTTATGAAGCTATGAAAAATGCAAGAAATATTTTAAATGATAATGGAATGGTTATTACTAATATTATTTCTTCAATTAGTGGGGATAACTCTGATTTTATAAAATATGAGTATAGTACATATAAAAAAGTTTTTGATGATGTGAAGGTTTTTAAAGTTAGAGATGTTAGAGATAATTTAAATCAAAATTTGATTTTGATTGGCTTTAAGGGTAATACAGATATTGATGATAGTAAGTATGAGGAATATAAGGATTTACTTGATATGGAGCTTGTAGATTTTTCTTCTGATAAGGGAATTTCTACTGATGATTATGCTCCGATTGGAAATTGACAGTGAGGTGAGAAGTGGAGAATGAAGAGAGTTTTGCTTGGTATGAGTGGAGGAGTTGATAGTTCTGTTTCAGCAATCTTGTTAAAAAACCAAGGTTATGAAGTAATTGGTGCAACAATGAAACTATGGTGTGGAGCAAATAAAGAGGAAAAAGAAAAAAATGAAAAATCAATACAAGATGCAAAAAATGTGTGTGAAAAACTAGGTATAGAACATTATGTGTTTGATGCACAAAATGAATTTGAGAAATATGTAATAAATGATTTTGTAAAACAATACAAAAATGCCAAAACACCAAATCCTTGCATAGAATGTAATAAGAAAATAAAATTTGGGTACTTTTTTGACAAAGCACAGGAATTAAATTGCGAGTATGTTGCAACAGGTCATTATGCAAGAATAGAGTATTCAGAAAAATATGATCAATATGTGTTGAAAAAATCAAGTGAAGAGAAGAAGGACCAAAGTTATTTCTTATACACAATTCCAAAAGAAAAGTTAAGTAAAATTATTTTTCCACTTCAAGATTTTACATCAAAAGAAGAAATAAGAAAAATAGCACAAGAAAATGATTTAGAAATTGCAGACAAAAAAGATAGTCAAGAAATATGTTTTATTCCAGATAATTGTTATCAAAACTTTTTAGAGAATAGAATTAGTAAACCAAAAGAAGGAAATATAATATTAAGTAATGGTGAAATTCTAGGAAAACATAATGGATTAGTTAATTATACAATAGGTCAAAGAAAAGGAATTGGAATATCATATAAAGAACCATTATATGTAATTGAATTAAGACCAGATACAAATGATGTGGTTGTTGGACCAGAGTCAGAATTGTATTCTAAAAAATTGTTTGCAAATAATATAAATTGGCAAGTAGATATAGATAAAATTGAGAAGCTAAATGGAAAAGAAGAAAAAGAAGAAAAAGAAGAAAAAGAAGAAATAGATAATAAGTATTACTTTAAATGTTTTGCTAAAATAAGATATAGAGCAAAAGAAGCGGAATCGGCTGTTAAAATAAAAAGAAGTGAATTACAAGAAAAAGAAACATTAGAAGTAGAATTCAAAGAACCACAAAGAGCTATTACAAAGGGTCAATCAGTAGTTTTTTATGATGAAGATGGCATTGTATTAGGTGGAGGAAAAATTTTGTAAAAAAACTTGTATAATTTAGGCAATTGTGATATAAATATGATATAAAGCTAAAGAAAGGGCTGAGTTTAGTGGAAGAAGAACCAATGGTAAATGTTAAAGATATGAAAGATGCAAAAACCATTCTAATTGTTGATGATGAACAACCAATAGTAGATATATTGGTACATAATTTAGTTAAAGAAGGTTATAAAACAATAGAGGCAAATGATGGTATAACAGCAGTAAACATGGCTTTAGAACAAAAACCAGATTTGATTTTATTAGATATAATGCTTCCAAAAATGGATGGATTATCTGTATGTAAAAGGATAAAAAATTCATACAATGTACCTATATTAATGCTTACTGCAAAAGACGAAGAAATAGATAAAATATTAGGCTTAGAATTAGGTGCAGATGATTATATAACAAAGCCTTTTAGTGTAAGAGAACTTATGGCAAGAATTAAAGCTAATTTAAGAAAAGCAGATATAAATTTAGAAAACCAAATAGTTGAAAAAACAAATCAAGCTAGTGACAAGAAAAAAGATAGTAAGATTATTGTAGGAGACTTAGAATTAGATTTAGATAAATTTGAAGTAAAAGTTAGAGGAGAAATAATAGACTTAACGTTAAGAGAATTTGAAGTATTAAAATTTTTAGCATCACAACCAGAACAAGTAATCACAAGAGAAACTTTACTTGAAAAGGTTTGGGGATATGAATATTATGGAGATATTAGAACAGTTGATGTAACAGTAAGAAGAATCCGTGAAAAAATTGAAAAAGATACTTCAGCTCCAAAAATCTTAATAACAAAAAGAGGTGTAGGCTATTATATAGCATCAAATAAATAGGGATTAGGGGGACGGTTCTAAAAATCCCTAAAAACAGGGATTTAGGGACGGACCTCAAAAAGGTGTAAAATTTAAATTAAGGAATATTAAGTTAGATAGATAGGATTATATGATGGAACTAAAATATCATAATTCTATCTTTTATTGACACTAAGCCATTAAAATCGTCATTAGATTGATAAGTCTAATGACGATTTTTAGATTTAATGAGCATCAGTCAGAGTACTCCTTAAAGTAACTTTTATAATTGTACCTTCAGGAACTTGCTCATTTGCCATATAATCCTGAGTAATAACAGTACCACTACCTTCAATATTAATATTCAAATTATTATCTCTTAATATAGTTGTAGCTTGAGATGCATTCATACCCTTTAAATCAGGAACTGTAACAGAAGTAGAAGTAGTACTTCCTTCTCCGTAAAGCACAATTAAAGAGTTTTTAGGTAATTGACTACCTGGTTTTGGATTTTGATCTTCTACTAAAATAGTATTAGAATCACCATTTACATATGTTTTAGTATTAAATCCAGCATCTTTTAAAATTTTCTCAGCTTCTGCAACAGTTTTATTTCTGACATCAGGAACAGTAATATAATTACTAGAATTGCTATTACTGTTTGCAGTAGCATCTGAAACAACACCCATATATGGTAAAATTTCAGATAACATCTGAGAAACTACTGGACCTGCAACTTGACCACCTTGGTGACCATTTTCTCCTTTAGGGTCATATAACGTAACTAAAAGAACAATTTTAGTATCCTCAACTGGAGAAATTGCAACATAAGAGGCAACATAACCTTCTTCAGCATTTGCTTCTGTTGGTTCAGAAGTACCAGTTTTTCCACCTATTGAATAACCATTTACTGCAGCATGCCTACCAGTACCATCTGTAACAACAGATTCCATCATTGATTTTACCTCTGCAGCAGTTTCTTTAGAAATAACTTGTCTTACTTTAGTTACAGGAACTTCAGTAACAGCACCTGTGTCAGTATTTGTAACAGATTTAACAATTCTAGGTTGCATTAATACTCCGTCATTAGCTACACAAGAAATTGCAGTAATCATCTGAAGAGGTGTTATATTTAATCTTTGTCCAAATGACATAGTTGCAAGTTCAACAGGGCCTACATTTTCTAACTTTTGGAAAATACTACTTTGTTCACCATAAAGACCAGAATTTGTTGAATCAAATAATCCAAATGCTTCATAGTATTTATATAAAGTAGATGCTCCAATTCTTGCTCCAAGTTGCATAAATGCAGGGTTACATGAATTCATTAATGCCTGTCTTAAAGTTTGAGAACCATGAGGATTTGCTCTCCAACATCTAATTCTAATAGTTGAGCCATTTACATCTTCAAATTCTTCGTAACCTTTGCAATAGAAGTCTCCTGCAACATCTGTTGAAGTAACATTTTCTTCTAATGCAACAGCAGAAGTTATAACTTTAAAAGTAGAGCCTGGTTCGTAGGTTTCAGCTACAGATTTATTTGCCCACATTTTATATAAAGCTTCACTTTGTTCTTCAGTACTTAAGCTATCATAAGTTTGAGCTAATGTACTATTAGGTGTATATGGTGAGTTTAAATCATAATCTGGATAAGAAGCCATGGCTAAAATATCACCTGTAGATGGATCCATTGCGATAACATTTCCACCTCTAGAACATTCATTTTCTTCAACAGCTTGTTTTAGGTATTTTTCAACAATAGTTTGAATATTTAAGTCTATTGTTAAAGTTAAGTCACTACCATTTTCCGCTGCAATGTAAGTTTCTTCTGCGTCAGGAATTTCTTGTTGATCGCTTCCTTGAGAACTTACAATCTTTCCTGGAGTACCAGTTAATACTGAATCCCACTTAGATTCAATTCCACTTAAACCTTGATTATCACTTCCACAAAAGCCAATTACATTTGATGCAACTGTACTATATGGATAATATCTTTTTGTATCTTCATCAATATTTATACCAACAGAAATTTTATTTTCTTTCATCCAAGTTGTTAACTCATCAACTTTATCTTGTTCTACCTTTTTTGCAATTGTTTCAACTTGAGAATTACTACTTACTTTTTCCAATGTTTCATTGTAATCAAGCCCAAAAATTTCTGAAAGACCTTTAGCAACAGTTTCTTGGTATTTAGCTGTTTCTTCATCGCTATCTTTTTCAAATTTTGAAGGATTAATTGTAATCGTATCTACTTGAGCACTTATAGCTAAGGCTTTTCCAGTAGAATCATAGATATTTCCACGCTTTGGGCTTATAATTTGATTAATAGTTTGTTGATTATATGCTTGTTCTTTTAGAAAACTTCCTTGAACAAATTGTAGAAATCCAATTCTACAGATTAGAAGTACAAAGATAAGTATTGTTATTAAAAGGATTAAACGTAGTTTTTTTGTGTATATAAAATTTTTAGATTCAAAATTTGAGTTTATTTTAACTATATTTGATCTTTTTTTAGATTTATTACTATTTGATTTCTGATTTTTATCTGGATGTTTTTTGTTAGTCATAATATTCACCTCTTTTGTTACTATTGGTGCATATATTGTATACTAAAATGTATAAAAAAGCAAGATGTTGCAAATAAAAGAAAATCATGTTATCCTATAACTAGCATATTGAAAGGAAAAAATTAAAATGAATAATTTATGGGAAGAAACATCTTTTATAATGAAAAAATATCATATAAAAGCAAATAAAAATTTAGGGCAAAACTTTTTAATTGATGAACAAGTAATAGAAAAAATAGTTAGCTCAAGTGAGATAGGAAAAGAAGATTGTGTAATTGAAATAGGACCAGGACTTGGAACATTAACAAAAGAGTTGTTAGAAAAAGCGGGAAAAGTTATATCGATAGAATTGGACAAAAAAGTGATACCAATCTTAAAAGATAGATTTTTGTTATATAAAAATTTTGAATTAATAAACGATGATGTTTTAAGAGTAGATCTAAAAAAAATAATAGCTGATGAAAAAGAAAATGGTTTTAAAGATGTAAAAATTGTAGCAAATCTTCCATATTATATTACTACACCAATAATAATGAAACTTTTGGAAGAAAAGTTGGATTTGAAAAGTATAATAGTTATGGTCCAAAAAGAAGTTGCGGATAGATTAATTGCAGTTCCTAGTGATAAAGATACAGGAGCAATTACATACAGTGTATATTATTATGCTAAAGGAGAAGAAATATTAGAAGTGCCAAAAACATCATTTATACCAGAACCAGAAGTAACATCAAAAGTAATAAAACTAGACATACGAAAAGAGCCCCCTGTTAAAGTGGAAAGTCCAGAGGTGATGTTTCGAATAATAAAATGTGCATTTATGCAAAGAAGAAAAACATTACTAAATGCACTTGTAAATACTAAAGTTTTTTTAAATAAAGATGAAGGAATAAAAATATTAAAGAAAATAGGACTTAGAGAAGATATTAGAGCAGAAAAGTTAAAGATAGAAGATTTTGCAAAAATAACAGATAGTATTTTAAAATAATATAGACTGAATGATATATTTTAGATATTTTTTGCAAAAAATGTTGAATTTTTTAGATAAACCTATTTAAAAAACTTGTCTAGCATGATATAATATTATAGAAATGTGTAATTTAGAGATAAAATATATTAAAAGAATAAACAATGTTAAAATACTAAAGAAAGGAAAGGGTAAAAGTGAATCAGATTTTAGTAACAAAAAAATTGTATATTACACCTGAATTAAAAAGAAAAAAGAAAATCTATAAATTTGATTTCCTTTTATCTGTTTTTTTAGTGTGCATTTTAATTTCGTTTTGTATATATGCTGAATATGCTAGAAATCGAGACGAACAAGTGTCACAAGAAATTTTAGCAAATATGAATTTAACAGAAGACACAACAGTTGCTGATAGTAATGTTTTAATTGCAGTCTTAGATGATGCTGAACAAACTGCAGAATTAAATTCAGAATCTCAAGAAGAAATAAAAAATGCAAATAAAACAATACAGACAACACAAAGTGGATATAGATATTCAACAATTGCAACTATAAATATACCAAAAATAAATGTTGAATATCCAATATTAGATGGTGAGACTGATTCAGTGGAAGAAACAGAAGCACTATTAAAAATATCTCCTACAAAGTTTTGGGGGCCTGAACCAAATGAAGTTGGAAACTTTTGTATAGTAGGGCATAATTATAGAAATACAAGATTTTTCAGCAAAGTGCCAACATTAGAAAATGGAGATATTATAGAAATAACAGACTTAACTGGAAAAACTATAAATTATAGAGTATATAATAAATATACTGTGGATCCAACAGACGTAAGCTGTACAAGTCAGTTGACAAATGAAAATAAAGAAGTTACATTAATTACTTGTACAAATGATAGTCAACATAGAGTTATTGTTAAGGCAAGGGAAGTTTAAGGTTGAAAAAGGAATGAAATCAAAATGAAAGTAAATAAAGAAATAGTAATAGCGTCAGGAAATAATGGAAAAATAAAAGAAGCACAAGAGATTTTGAATGAATATAAAATTATTCCTATGAAGGAATTGGGAATCAATATTGATGTTGAAGAGGACAAGGAAACTTTTGTGGGAAATGCTATAAAAAAAGCAGAAACAATAGCAAAAGAAACAAACGGTAAAGTGTGCTTAGCAGATGATTCTGGAATTGAAATTGAATATTTAAATGGATTTCCAGGAGTACATACTAAAAGATGGCTTAATGGAACAGATAGAGAAAGAAATTTAGCTATTATAGAAAAATTGCAAGGAGTTCCTAAAGAAAAAAGAAAAATAAAATTTATTACTGCAATAGCACTTTCAGATGGCAATAAAACAATTTCGGTAGAAGCAAGTATAGATGGATATGTAACCGAAACTCCTAGAGGAGAAAATGGTTTTGGTTTTGATGAAATTTTTGAATTAGAAGATGGAAGAACTTTGGCTGAATTAACAGATTCAGAAAAGAACGAGATAAGTGCAAGAAGAAAAGCATTGGAAAAATTAAGAGAAAAGTTAATAAATAAGTAACAAAAAAATAATTCTTTCATAAAATATAAAAAGATTTATATATGGGAGGATTATTTTTTATGGCAAAGATATTAGTATTTAACAATGACAGCGATAGAATGGAAACATATTACAGAAATGAAGCAGATCCAATGCCATACAATACAAATGGAACACTAAGAGTAAGAGAATTTAGAGGATCAAGCAAAAGTAATATCCTATGGACAACAAAAAGAACAATGCAAACATGGAATAGCCAAAGATACCTATATGGAGGACCAATACCAGTAGGATTTGCATTTAAAAGACCATATGAAGGACGGACATCGGAAATCAGAGTCAACATTATGCGGGAGTTGCATTTGATGTAGGGCAAACATTAACACAAAGTCAAAGAACAAGATTATGGAATAGTGCAAATAATGCACAAATCTGGTCATACTTAGAACCACTTTCTCTAACACCAACATGGGTACATTTTGATAAAAGATGGGGACGTCCTGCCTGCAGTACAGGTGGATATCCAACTATCAGAAGAGGAAGTTTAAGCAATTATGTATTAATAGCACAAGATGATTTAAATACATTAGGATATAGAACAAATGGATTAGATGGAATTTTTGGCTCTGCAACACAAAACGCAGTAATTAGTTATCAACGTTCAAGAGGATTAACAGCTGATGGAATTGTTGGATGTAATACATGGCGTTCATTACAAGAAGATGTTGTTGGGACAGGTGCAACAAGTACGACAATAAATTAAAAAAGATGAGGTGTCTAATTGACACCTCAAAATTTTTTAATAAAATTTAACAAATTTTCAAAAAACACTTGCAAAACAAAAAAAGTTATATTAAAATGGTGGTGAAGTGGAGAGAAGTGGTACAAAGTGGTAGAAAGTGAAAAAGGAGGTCCATTCATTGTTAATAGGCGAATATGAGCATTCTCTAGATGCAAAAGGTAGATTAATAATGCCTGCAAAACTAAGACAAGACATGGGAGACAAGTTCATCGTAACAAAAGGGTTAGATGGATGTCTATTTGCGTTTTCACAAGAAGAATGGATTAATTTCGAAACAAAATTAAAAGCATTGCCACTTTCAGATAGAAATGCAAGAAACTTTGTAAGATTTTTCTTATCAGGAGCAACAGAATGTGAAATAGACAAACAAGGAAGATTTTTACTTCCAAGCAATTTAAGAGTCGCAGCAAAACTTGAAAAAGAAACAGTAATAATTGGAGTTGGGACAAGACTAGAAATTTGGGATAAAGAAACATGGCAAAATTGCGATGAAAATATATCTGCAGACGAAATTGCAGAAAACATGGCAAATTTAGGTATATAGCTTGCAAAAGTTTATATATAAATACCAAAGATAAATATACAAAAGACAATAGTACTAAAGATAACTCTACAAAAGATAAATAAAATATAAAAAATACATAAGAAAAAAACTTAGATTAAACAAAAGAAAAATGTACAAAAGATAAAGAGATCGAGTTTATTCAAAAGAGAAATTTTAATGTACAAATGTTTAATCAAGTGAAAACAAAAGAAACATTTGCTAAAGAAAACAGTAAAAAACCAAAAGACAAATACATAGAGTAAAGACAGCTGGTAGTTTTTCGGAATTACCAGCTGTAATTGTAAATTTAGAAAAAAGATAAAAATTTACAAACAAAAAGGAACGTGGAAAAAATGGAATTTAAACATAAGCCAGTTATGTTGATGCCATGTATAGAAGGTCTAGAAATAAAAAGCGATGGAATATATGTTGATGGAACTTTAGGAGGAGCAGGACATAGTATAGAAATTGCAAAAAGGCTATCTCCAAAAGGAAAATTAGTAGGTATTGACAGAGACGAAGAGGCATTACGAGCAGCAAAAGAAAAGTTGAAAGATTTTAGCAATGTAATATATGTACATAATAATCATGACAATATAAAAGAAATATTAAATAATTTAGGAATAGAAAAAGTAGATGGAATTCTTTTAGACTTAGGAGTATCTTCATATCAATTAGATGAAAGAAACAGAGGATTTAGCTATTTAGGAGAAAATAAACTAGATATGAGAATGGACAAAACTCAAGAGCTAACAGCTGAAACTGTTGTAAACACATATGAAGAAAAAGAATTAGCAGATATCATTTATCAATATGGAGAAGAGAGATTTTCAAGACAAATTGCTAGAAATATATGCAAACAAAGAGAGAAAGAAAAAATAACAACAACAAAGCAATTAGTAGAAATAATTGAAAATTCAATTCCAAAATCTAAACAAAAAGATGGACATCCCGCAAAAAGAACATTTCAAGCAATTAGAATTGAAGTAAATAATGAAATAAAACCATTATATAACACAGTGATGGATTGTATAGATTGTTTAAATGACAAAGGAAGATTATGCATTATAACATTCCATTCATTAGAAGATAGAATAGTAAAAAATGCATATATAGAAGCTAAAGGAAAATGTACATGTCCAAGTGATTTACCATATTGTGTATGTGGAGCAAAATCATTTGGGAAAATTATAACTAAAAAACCAATAATAGCAAATGAAGAAGAACAATCAGAAAATCCAAGAAGTAAAAGTGCAAAACTAAGAATATTCGAAAGAAGAATAAATCAAGAATAATACAAAGGAGGTGAATAACTTATGGCAGGAACAAGATATCAATATACAACAAGTCCTAGAAAACTAGAA